>JBGTGG010000001.1:0-21973 GCA_041746855.1 Cyclobacteriaceae bacterium
CCGCTTCCGCTTCACCTGGTTCAACAAATGTAAACGGTTTGCAGGATTAAACTTTAAGTGTAAACTTGAGGTAGAATTAAACATTAAAAACTGTCAACTTTTTTCAGGACGAGGCAAATCAATGATACCAAACCCGTCCTGTAGGGACGGAACATCAATCATCAGGGGCTGCACCCGCTACTACAGATAATGCCGCTTGGTACATGTCGACAAATGAATTGGAGTTTCACCTAAAGGAAATTAGGTGTATCCAATTTCTTTGTGATGCGTGATGCGGCATTGAGCAAACCAACATGACTATAGGCTTGTGGAAAATTTCCCCACTGGCTTCCGGTTTTCGCATCTACATCTTCGCTGAGCAATCCCATGTGGTTTTCATACGCAGCAATTTTTTTAAACTGCGAAATTGCTTCCTCAATTCTTCCAACTGCTGCTAATGTTTCTACATGCCAGAAAGCGCAAATCAAAAAGGTTGTTTCGGGTGTACCGAAATCATCGGCATGTTTGTATCGGTAAAATAAACCTTCTTTTGTCATCAGGGATTTTTCAAGTGCAAGCAAATGATTTTTTGCGCGGTCTGAATTTTCATCGAGGTAGCCCATTAAAATCAATTGCAGCGATGAAGCATCCAAATGTTTACTGCCGATAGCATTAGCGTATGCACCCAGTTCTTCATTGTAGCAGGCTTCAATATTTTTTGCTGCAGCATCACGTAATTGTGTTGCTCTTTCCAAAAGTGATTTGTTGTTTCGGATTTCCGCAATTTTGATGGCTGCACTACTGCCCGCCCAGTGGAATAGAAATGTGTAGCAATGTTGCTGCGCAAAATCCCGGAATTCCCAAAGCCCCGCATCGGGCTCATCCATGGTCGTTTCAATTTTATCGAGCAGGCGGTTTACAAGTTTTAAAGATTCAGGATTTTCATGAATGGAAAGACGATTATCAATATACAACGGAAGCAACGTCACCAATATCTGACCATACACATCATTTTGAATATGTTCGTATGCCTGATTGCCCACGCGCACCGGTTGATTTCCTAAATATCCCGGAAGGTCAATGATTTGTTCTACTAGCGATCTATTTCCCGAAAGGGAATATAAAGGTTGATAACGCCCATCATCTTTTGGAATAATGCTTTGGATGTAGTGGAAATACATTTCCAATTCCTCGTAGTGGCCAATGTTGTTAAAAGCGTTAAGTGTATAATAGGTATCGCGCATCCAACAATAGCGATAGTCCCAATTGCGTCCGCTGCCGGGGGCTTCTGGTAAACTCGTAGTGCTGGCGGCAATGACAGCGCCTGTTTCTTCGAACTGATGTAGTTTAAGTACAAGTGCTGAACGAATAATCCGTTCCTGCTGGAAATTGCTAAACGCCATGTGAAACACCCAATTTTTCCAGTACTGTATTGTTTTTTGTAATTCCGTTTCGGTGTATTCTTCAATATGGTCTTTTATTGGAGTCCCCCAGGTAAGGGCTAAATATTTTGTTTCGTTTAATGCGAAGTAAGAGTTGTTGATAATGTTGTTGCCATTGATGTTGGTGGCAAGTTCTACGGCTGCTGCGAGTCCCGTGAAGCGTATTCCACTTTTCGTAACAACCGGGTCTGCAGAAACTTTTCCATATTCCCCTTTCGGTGTAAGCGTGATTTTTATTTGTGGTGTACCTTCCAGCACTTCGATCTTTCGCATCAACATTAATGGTTTCGAATATTGGTCGGTGTTCTTGTGACGCGGACAAAAATCAACAACCTGGTATTTTCCATCTTTTGTTGTGACGGTGGTGGTTATCACATTCGTATTCTCAATATACTCCTGCCGGGTTTCAAGAATCTCTTCTTTGGGTGTGATTCGAAACGTTCCTCCGTTTTCTTTATCGAGCAATTCACCAAAAACAAAACTACTGTCGAACATGGGCCAACAGAGCCATTCAATATTCGTATCGATAGCAACGTGTGCGAGAAAAGAGCAATTACCAATAATGCCGGTGTTGTATGTGTGCTTCATCTAACTTCTTTTACTGGTTGAGTCAACAAGATAAGGACTTCATCGCTGGATGCCGAATGAATACAAATTGGAAACGTTTTCGATTAATAAATAAATTTTGATGCAGGCGTCTGACCGCTTTGAGCGGTCTGACGCCTGAATTGCAAACTGAATCGCGTTAATTCCGTTGTAAGATTTAAAAGAAGATCATGATGAAACCTATCTACGTGCTATTGCTACTTTTTCTTTCGGGTTGTACAAACGGTCAACCTAAAACAACACCCAATTGGAGCAATTTATATCAGTGTGAAGGCTGCGAGGCGGTGCTGGAAGGACCCGAAAATCTTTCGTACCGCGTTACGATACCTTCTACCGATGAGCCCGGTGAGAAAATGAAACTTTCAGGAACGGTTTTTCTAGCCGATGAAAAAACACCTGCTTCCAATGTCATTGTCTATTTCTATCATACCAATAGCAACGGAATCTATCCCACCCATGGAGATGAAACCGGCTGGGGAAAGCGCCACGGGTATTTGCGGGGATGGATAAAAACGAATGCAGCGGGGAAATACGAGGTCAACACCATTCGCCCGGGCACTTATCCCTCCCGAACGGAACCCGCTCATGTGCATGTGACGGTAAAAGAACCCAGCCGAAAGGAATATTGGATCGATGAATATGTTTTTGCCGATGACCCGTTGGTGGATGAGAAGTATCGTAAAAACATGCGAAATCGAGGAGGAAGTGGTATTATTTCCTTAAAAAAGGAGAATGGGGTTTGGGTTGGAAAACGGGATATTGTGTTGGCCCCGAAGGATTAGCCAATAAAAAAGCCCCGGAGAACTTTCCGAGGCTTTGTGGGAGTTGAGGGATTCGAACCCCCGACCCACCCGGCTTATTCAGCCGGGATGCTTGAAACCTACAAGCTTTTCAATACGTGTTCTGCTTTTCCATTTTTTAACCTCCCTTTCTCGCGCATACGCCAAATCTTTTGAAGGATATTGTTCCTGGTAAACAATTATCCAATCACGGCAAGTGCCTGTATATCCTTTGTGATTACTGTTGTGTTTTCGTAGCCGTTCTTCTAGGCGATCACTTGTATGGCCAACATAGAATTTATTGCACCTGGGGGAAAAGAGGATATAGAAATAGGCTTCTAACATGCTCGCTAAACTAATGAAGCTAAAAAAAAAGGCCATTATTTCTAATGGCCTAATGCTGTGGGAGTTGAGGGATTCGAACCCCCGACCCTCTGCTTGTAAGGCAGATGCTCTGAACCAGCTGAGCTAAACTCCCTTCGTTTTGGGATTGCAAATCTAGTATAGTTTTCTGTTTGTGCAAAAATGAGCCATAAATTTAACGCAGATTATGCAATAGCCCCGACCTTCAGGTCGGGGTTGAAGGGTTGGTATTGTGTGGCTTTAGCCAAAAGGATAGTGGGCTAAAGCCCTCGTTTGTTTTTTTTATTGCCCACTACATAAATGTCGTGGCTATTTCTCGCTTCTTAACACCGACATTGCTACATACCCCGATCACTTTTATATCCCAACATTTTTAAATCGCGGAGGAATTTTCACTACCCACCGCAAGCCCAACATGATGGGTTTGTTCCAGGCGTAGAGAGGCCGAAAATTGGACTGGATGATTCGCGCAGGTGTAAAAACTTTATCGCCATCGATACTTTTTATTTTTGTCACATCATCAATTACACGAAAACGTGCTCTTCTAAAATGCGCTTGCTCACCCCGCGCGATAATATCTTGGGAGTTGTATTTCGCCATCAGCGCTTCATAATCCACATTCCCAAGGTGCAACAAATATAAATTTCTGTCGATTTGGAAATTATGACCACGCACTCTGTGAAAACCACGTCCCCAGCGAACTGGTTTTGCAATGATGATTGTTTTGGTAAACCGGGAATTGATCAATGCATAATTGCGCTGTTGCAAAATTGGCTTGGTTCTATCAAGCGGTAGTTCTTCCTGCAAATGTTGGCCTACATCAAGGCCAAGTGCTGAAACAGAACTTTTGATTTTGAGCGAAGACAAATATTCGGGCAGGCTTTTTCCGATTTTCTCATCAATGATCAGGAATTCATCCGAATCGCAACCGATCACCAAATCGTAGCCTTTTTGAAATAATTCGGCAGCACGATCAGACAAAAAATTGAGCCTCATTTTTTCAGCAACGACAACTTTAATTCCTTGCTTTTCGACCAGTTGAACATTGGCGTTCCCGGCTTCTTTTGGTGGTTGTTGATCCAAACCATCCAAATAGATGTACAAATTTTCCTCACCAAATAGACTGCCATAATATTGAACCCAACGATTCAGAAAAAACTCATCGTTGCGCGCCATGGTGATAACTGCTATTCTCTTCATACAAATTAAAATTGACGATCCTGTAGGTTCGTCAAACTTAAGATGAGAGTATAAAGTGAAATTGAACCAAACATGAATGTTCCGTGAATACGTGAGAAGCAATTGAACATTCGGTTAACATTGCTAGAGAACCATATTGCTTCTATTTAAATTATGCTTTACCCGTAAGGAAATTTTTTAACCTAACGGTAATTTTCAGTTAAAAAGAAATCCCCACTTTTCCAGATTGTTTTGGATACTGTTTACAAATAGAAAATGAGTCGTTCTCGAAAAGTCACGCAAGTTCAAATCAGGACAGCCGTATTTTTTATCCGGTTTATCGGTTGGCTGCAAAGCGGTGATACAAAAAGGAACAAACCACAAAGCGAATTGCGCAAAGCACAAATGCTTACGGATTATTTTGCAAATAAGTATTTGGCGGTAACTGAAAATCTGGGACAAAAGGAAATAATAGTAGAAACACCAGAAACGATTTGGCAATTTTGGGATAATCCTACCGGACGCAAAACGCCTGAAATCGTAAAATCATCGTTGCAAAGTGTTGATAAATTCAAAGGAAAATTTGACCACAAAATATTGAACAATACTACCTATGCCGACTATTCGGATTTGCCAGGGTATGTTATAGATAAATTCAAATGCGGAAAGATTGATTATATGCATTTCTCCGATTTGTTGCGCTTGAATCTATTAAAGAATCATGGTGGCATTTGGTTGGATGCAACAGGGTATATGACTGATTTTGTGCCCACCTATATTCTTGACGAAGATTTCTTCGTGTTTCTTACGGGACAGTTAACCCATTACCCGTATTCATTCATGCAGAATTGCTTCATTCGCGCAAAAAAAGGCAGCTATCTATGCGATGCCTGGTATCGGATGTGTATCGCATATTGGAAAAATGAAACCGAAGCTGTGGATTATTTTCAACATCAGCTGATGTTTAAAACCCTTGTGTCGCATCAAGCGAAAGCAAAGAATTTATTCAACCAAATGCCCCAAATTTCGGAAGATGAAATCCAGCACCTTGTGGGAGACAATTTGCTTAAAAAATTTGATGCGGACGAATGGGAAAGAATAAAGAAGGCATCATTTTTTCAAAAGACTACTTACAAAGTGCCACCGGAAGCGGATTATTCAGGCACTTATTTTTCAGAATTAAAAAAGGAAAGCGTGTGAGAGACGGTGAAAAAATTAGCGTAATCATTCCCATCTACAATGCAGCGGAATACCTGTTGCCAACGCTAAACGCTGTACGCTTTCAAACATATCATAATTTGGAAATCATTTGCGTATTGGATTGCCCTACTGATAGCTCCGGGAAAATTGTAAAGGATTTCGCCAGAGAAGATGGCCGGATAAGAATAATCTTCAATCCTAAAAACTCAGGTCCCGCTGAAACAAGGAACAACGGCATTCGCAATGCTTCCGGTGATTACATCCACTTTATGGATTCGGATGATTTGATCAACCATGACTTCTATGAAACCTTGCTGAACGCTGCTATTAAAACAGGCGCAGATGTAAGTGCTTGTTCGGTATTTAACGAGAAAAAACCGAAGCAAAGTATATTTGCAAAGGATGAAGTTTTACTCGGTGATGATAAGATTCACAAGTCCGAAGTTTTGTATCGAGGTTGGGCATGGCGATACTTAATCAAAAAAAGTTTTTGGGATGAACACAATTTTTCTTTTCCAAATTTTTCCTTGATGGAAGATATCGTGGTTTCAATTTCGCTTTTACACTGTGCAAATAAAGTAGCGGTTTGTATGGATGCCGTATACTTTTATAAGAATCGCGAAAATTCCGTTGTAACACGGAAGAGAGATAATGCTGAACAAGAAAAATGGAGGCAAAACGTTCGCGAGGCAAAGTTCGCAATGAAAGAATTGATCAAACGCTATAAAATTAAACAGCCTAACAAAGAATTTCTTTGGTTAGAGGAGCGTATTAGGGGCAAATTCACCTGCGCAAACAATCCGGTTGAATACGGAAAACTTGCCAAGAAAATCAGCGTAATTATGCCGGTTTACAATGTTGAAAAGTATTTGTTGTGCGCATTGAATTCCGTTCGCTTTCAAACCTACCAACACTTGGAAATAATATGCGTGTTGGATTGTCCTACTGATAATTCTGCGGCAATTGCCACGGAAATAGCAGCTTTAGATAGACGCGTAAAACTGGTGCATCACCCCAGCAATAAAGGGTTGCCTGCCGCCAGGAATTCTGGCGTTGAACATGCAACAGGGGAGTACATCCATTTTATGGATTCAGACGATTGGCTGAGTCCTGATTTTTATGAGATATTAATAAGTGCAGCGGAAAAATCACACGCCAACATTGCGGCCTGTTCGGTTTACTATGAGAAAAAGCCATGGAGAAGTATCTGGTTTCGAAAGAGCGAAGTGCTGCGGGACACCCATGATAAAATGGAAAAAACCGAAATAACAATCCAGGGATGGGCCTGGAAGTATTTAATCAAAAAAAATTTTTGGGACGAACATAAATTTTCCTTTCCCAATTTAGTGCCGATGGAAGACAAGCCTGTTATGATCAGAATGATATACTATGCAAACGCGGTTGTGCTTTGTCCGGCCGCTCTTTACTTTTATAAGAATCGGGAAAATTCAATACTGAATAACAACCATGACCCGATCCGCGAGAAACAAAGAAGGGAAAACCGCCATAAAGCACGAGCGATCTACAAAGAGTTTATGAAGAGAAATAAAATCAAACCTCCGGGCAAATTGCAATACTATCTAAAGAAATTAATTGCGTAAAGCAGGGGAAAAAATGGCAGGGATAAGAAACAAGGCTGTATCGAAAATAAGTCGCACATTGAAAGCGATAAGAGCGCTAAGCAGTGTGCCCAAGCAACAAAAGGTTGCCCGAAAATTAGATGGTTACATTGCTGCATTTTTGAATGGTGAAATAGAAAAATTCAACGCTGTTCCTAAAAAGCCCGAACTGGCAGGAAAAAAAATTTTCTGGCAGTATTGGCACCAGGGAGTCAGTCCAAAAACTTCAAAAATGGTTATTGAGTGTCTTCGTTCCGTTAAAAAATACAGCGAGGATTACGAAGTGATTTTACTCACGGGCGAATCCGTGTGGGAGTATATCGCATTGCCGGATTTTGTTTTTGAGAAATTTGGAAAAGATGGATTCAATTTTGCAAAGCTCGCCAATCTCATACGATTAAATTTACTTTCGGCTTATGGTGGTGTATGGCTTGACGCAACCCTTTACTTAACCACACCGATTGATAAACGGATTTTGAGCCAGGATTTTTTTGCCTTTCAGCGATCTAAAACCCCACCGCCCGATGCAGAGCTCTTTCGGAAATTCGATCCTTTGTATTTTTCCTGGAACCCCAAATTTCTGGCGGGAATGCTTAATTCTTTTATGGTAGCAAAACCAGGTAATAAAATCGTTTCTGATTTACTTTCGATTTTACTTGCGTATTGGAAAAAGGAGACAAAAGTAGGGCAGTATTATTTTTTCCAAATTTGTTTCAACCGGATGATGCAACATGACGAATGGAAAAACCTGAACTGCGAAATCGTTGGCGATACGGACTGCCACAAATTGCAGGTGGTGTCCCTTGAAAAATTCGATCGGAATATTTTTGAAGAGATCAAATCAAAAAGCAATGTTCACAAATTAACGTACAGGTTCGACAGGTTCAGTCAAATTCCTGAAGGTTCATTTTTTGATACTATTGCAAACGGAAAAATAGAAACAATAAAAACGTGAAACATACCCTAGAAAACACACTCGAAAGAGCCACCTACTTCTTAAGACGAATCAGCAGGATACAAAAGCGTTTTAAGAAGGCAAGAAAAGCAAAGAAAGACCTTCCCATACAAGCCGAAGTGGCCAAAAAGCTAGATGCGTATATCGTAGATTTTTTAGACGGAAAAATTGAAAAGGTTTTTACCGTTGCCAAAAAGCCTGAGCTGGTCGGAAAAAAAATAATCTGGCAGTTTTGGCAGCAAGGTATGGACGAAAAAACGCCCAGGTTGGTGAGAACGTGCATGGACTCCGTGAAGAAGTACAGCAATGGGTACGAAGTAATTATTTTGTCGAAGGCGACATTGAACGATTACATTGATGAGTTGCCGGATTTTATTTGGAAAAAATTTGGTACGGGTGGATTTGATTTTCCAAAAATAGCCAATCTGGTTCGGCTGCAATTGCTTTCGGCTTACGGTGGTATATGGCTCGACTCCACCATCTATCTCACGAAACCATTGGAGGAAAGCTGGCTGCAAAAAGATTTCTTTGCGCTTCAACGCTCCGAAACTCCACCACCCGATTTTAGAATTTTCAGAAGCTTCGACCCAATTGGCCTCACGTGGGAAAAGGCATCGTATATTAGAGTCCAAAGCTCCTTTCTCATCTCCAAACCCCATCATAAAATCATTGAGGACATGCTTTCAATACATTTTGAGTATTGGAAAAGAGAAACACAGATCAACCATTACTTCTTTTTTCAAATCATGTTCAATCGCATGATGCAACATGAAGAATGGAAAAGCCTGAATTGCGAAATAGTAGACTATGCCGATTTCCACAGGTTTTTAATTGCCGGACTCGACCGATTTGATCAAACGTTGTACGATCAGGTGGTGGCGCGTTGGGGTGTACACAAACTCACATTGTATTGGGCAAGACGATGGGAGAAAAATAGAATTCATGCCGGCTCGCTTGCTGAGTTCCTTATAAACGAAGGTTAAAAAAACTGACCGTAGACCAAAACCCCAATCACATACACTGCAAATACGATCGCCAGTATTTTTCCGTGCTGATGAGAATAGAGTTTACTGTTTTCAGAAAGGTTCTGCAGAAAAAGTTTTTTTCGGATTGCGATAAGCAACGTATACATAATCATTGCAATGAGTGTTCCTGCTAACATACCCCCTACAACGTCTGAAATGAAATGGACACCGAGATAAATCCGCGAATAGCTGATGACTGTAGCCCATACAAGTGCTACACCTGTTAGCCAACGATTTCGAAATATCAACGACAGAAAAACAGCAAAGCCAAAACTGTTCGTGGCATGTCCTGAAATAAAGCTGAAACCACCTCCCCGATTTTCGCGAACAATATCCACTAAGTCTTTAAAATCAGGATGATGGGAAGGACGAAGCCGCTCAAAAAAAGGCTTGATCAATCCTGAGGAAAACTGGTCGCACAGCACCATCGTTAAACCAAATAAAACCAATGTGAGAGCGGCTTCTTTTTTTAGTGTTTTGTAAAAAAGAAAAAGCGCAACGAACAAATAGAAAAGAATCCACACCTTCGACCGGCTTACAATCCACATGATGTTATCCAAAAAAACGGAATCGCTGCCATTCAGCATAAAAAACAATTCGCGCTCGTAAGAAAGAAGACTTTCTACAAATTCTTTCATTTATTAGCTTTTATGATTGATCGATTCATTTTCTTATGAATTATTCCCAACACTGCCATCGCAGCGTTATGTCCCGGTATTCCACTGACGCCACCGCCTCGTTTTGCCCCGGCTCCACAAATAAATATTTTGGGATCATCGGTTTCCACTCCCCATCCGGGCGCTTCATCATCTTCACGAAAAGGAAATGCCAAATCGCGATGGAAAATATTTCCGCGCGGCATGCCGATAGCTGCTTCAATATCCAATGGGCTTTTCACTTCGATGGCCGACTCACCCGAAGGTGATTTTGCGAGTACTGATTCAATTGGATCGGCCAGGTATTCATTCAGCGAACTGATAGCAGCATCCAGTGCGGCTTTGCGTTGCGCATCATGATGGTGATCAAAGAGGTTGGCAGGTGTGTGCAATCCGAATAAAGTCAATGTGTGATAGCCTTCCTTTTGCAACGGCTCACTGAGAATGCTCGCATCGGTGAGCGTGTGGCAATAAATTTCTAACGGAAGGTGCGAAGGAATTTTTCCTGCCTTGGCTTCCTGGTACGCAGATTCTAATTGTGAAAAATTTTCGTTGATATGAAAGGTTCCCGCAAATGCGTCTTCAGGATTGACACCTGATTTCAATCTTGGCAATTCTTTTACCAACATGTTTATTTTCAGTTGCGAGCCGTCCAAACTTTCGGGTGGCTGCTGACTACGCAACTTCGCCAGCACTTGTGGAGCAGCATTGGAAAGTAAATAGTCGCCTACGATTTGTGTTCCGTCTTCCAGTGTAACAGCTACTTCTTTTTCATCAGACTGTACTTTTACTGCGCGTTTATTCATAGCAATGGTAACGCCAGAAGTAAGTGCAACCCGTTCTAATTCTTTTACCAGTGCGCCCATGCCCCCGGCCGGCACTTTCCATTCGCCTGTTCCATTTCCAATGAGGTGATACAGAAAACATTTGTTTGCCTGCAATTCATTGGCGGAAGCAAACGTTCCAATCAGTGCATCGGTCAACACTACGCCCCGCACGACATCATGGTTGAAATTTTTAGTAATGATTTCTCCAATCGGATTTTCAATAAGGTAATCCCATACGGCATCCATTTGGATATTGGCTTTTAACTCCGAGCGTGTAGGTAGTGGTGCTAGAAAAGAAGGAGCTATCCGTTCGGCAAACGTTGCGATCTCTCCATAAAATTTTTGCCACGCGTTCGCTTCTTCATTTCCATCCGGTAAAGTATTAAAGGAAGCCGTAGTTTTTTCATCCCAAACTCGGGAAACATACAGGCCTTGATCTATGCCATCACTTGTAAAAGGAGTGTAGCTCGAAACCTTTCTTGATAACGTTTTAAAATTTAATCCTAAGTCTTGTACGATTTTATCGGGCAGCAACGAAACGAGATACGAATACCGTGATAAGTGCGCATCAAAATCAGGAAACACTTTTACACTGGCGGTGGCACCCCCGATTTCACTATTTGCTTCGAGTATCAAAACGCTTTTTCCTGCTTTCGCTAAATAACTGGCTGCGATTAGTCCATTGTGCCCGCCACCAATAATAACGATGTCGTATTTTTTGGTATTCATAATTGCGCTGTCAAAATGATTCAAAATAACTGCGCTGCAAGTTACGCTTCTTGCTCTATTTTAGGGGATCACTGTGGGTTTTTGTCGTGATTTTCCACACACCATATTTTCTTGTCCACGTGTGAAAAAATTCTACTTTGATCATTTCTTCCAGACTTCCATCTCTTCTAAGCTTTTGAGAAGTTTCAGTGCCCGAAGTAAAAACAATATCGCCCATGTCGGTAAATTTTTCAATGCTCCTGCTCACATAAGTGTAATACGGAATTGGATTGCCGCCTACATGAAGGATTTTGTTTTCAGGTTTATCATCTTCCGTAAAATCACGCACCCAAAGTTTTTTAAGGATTGCCGTATCACGTTTTACCAAGGCGTTGCTCTCCATCACTTCTAAATCCAGCATCTCACTTTCATGCGGAGTCAGCTGGAGGTTGTAGGTAGTGAATATGATGTTGTCTTTAATGATCACTTGCTTTTGTTTTTCACCCTTAAAGGAAAGCTTACCTTGGCCGCCAGCTTGAGAGGCAGTAGGTGAGTATCGATAACTGTTTGTTTTGGCGCTGGTGCTATCGCTGCTTTGACTGAAAGCCTGTAAACTTAAAAGTGTAATGGAAATTGTGAGGAGGGTTTTCATATTTGATAGGGATGGCAGAAGTTTTATTTCTTCGTTAGTTTATATCTCAAGAGTGTGGTTTATGAAGATGAAGAAATAAAAAAGAGAATCAATGTAATTATGCTCACTACGGTTGTAAAAATTCCTGTTCCTCTTGACTTTGTCCAGCCAGACAATCCGATAATTGTTACTAGTGAAAGAACGCCAACGAAATATCCGACCACTCCAATTATTCTGGGGGTATTTAATTCACCTTGCGTGACTTCACCAGGATAGCCTTCTGTAGTTGCCAATATAATACTCGTCATGGCAAACACTGCGGTAAGAAAACCGCCCGAAGATGTTGTGGCTAATTTTAAAATGACATTATAAAGCCTGGTTTTCGATTCATTTATTAATAAGTTGGCGGTTAATGCAATCGAAAACCCACCCAGAAAAACGGATATCAGAATGAGTTGATTTGAAAGTTTATTCCAGTATTCAAAAGGTAATTCTGTCATGTATTCTTTGTATTAAAATAGTGACGTATGGGTAGAACGGCCAACTATCATCTGTAAACTCGACTTTTCAAATATCTATAAAAGTATCTCATCACACAAACCTTTGCAAAGAGCTCGGTTAGCTTATGGGTGATAGTATTTGTTAGCGGTATTTTTCAGTCTCATGTGTCACACTTGCTTAAGGGAAATAGTCTAATTAAATAGAGGCATGAATAATCGAATGGAAAAGGATTTAAATGATCAAATAAAGAGGGCTCTTTCAGGAGAGAAGAAAGCATTAGAAAACATCGTTGAAGAGGTTAAAGATCTCATCTACAATCTGTCACTTAAAATGCTATTTCTTCCAGAAGATGCAGAGGATGCTACTCAAGAGATATTGGTTAAAATGATCACCCATTTGAGTTCGTTTCAGAGAAAGAGTTCTTTCCAAACCTGGGTGTATAGAATAGCAAGTAACTACTTAATCACAGAAAAGTCAAAGAAAGGAAATCAAGTAAAAAGAATTTCATTCGATGCATATGCTGATCAAATTGACAATGGACAATCTGAAAAAGTGATGTACACGAGCAACGAGGGTGAACTTAGCCTGTTGGAAGAAGAAGTAAAAGTTAGTTGTACTCATGGTCTATTGCATTGCCTGAATCCCACTAATAGGCTTATATATATTCTTGGCGATGTGTTGGACCTTAACAGTTCAGAAGCAGCGGAAGTTTTGGAGATTACTCCGACAAGCTTCAGAAAGCAATTATCACGTTCGAGGGAAAAGGTGAGAAACTTCTTGACCGCAAAATGTGGGCTCGTTAATGCTGGAAATCCTTGTAGATGCAAACGGAAGATTGATTTTCTAATAGATCAAGAAATGATAGACCCAAGGACGTTGAGGTTTGCTCATAAAACCAACAGAAGCATTGACTTAATGAACAAGATTGATTCGTTGGATAAAACATTGCGAGTATACAGGTCAGTTCCTCTCCTTGAAGCTCCCAAAGAAGTTTTGAACGAAGTCAAGCAAATGATTAACTCAACAACATTTTGAATATGATAGAAATAGTAGGAAAGTATGTTTCAATATGGAATTCGAATGATATTTCGAGTTTAGAAGATGTATTTAGCAAAAATTCAAAGTACTGGGATTCTATGCAAGAAGGAAGTGCGATAGGTTTGTTGTCAGGCTCAATTGCCGCCACACATGAAGCGTTTTCAGATATTTTATTTCAAATTATTTCTCTAGGTGCTACCAGTGAAAACCAGTTCTTTTTAGAGTGGCAAATGAAGGGAATAAATACAGGTGAGTTTTTTGGCTACCCGCCAACTGGGAAAAGAATCGAAATCCAAGGGCTTGACTCCTTAACATTTGAGTCAAACAAAATTGCGAAGATTAAAAGCTTCTATGATAGCAGTTTGTTTAGCAAACAACTAGGACTCCAATGAAAAAAGTGGCTATTCCACAAAAGATGCAAAAGGTCTAGGAATCGGAACTATGCTGCATCCTGATAAAGAAATGATTGAGTCAGTAATTAAAGAAATTCCTGCTGGCAAGATTGCTACTATTGATTCGCTATGTGACCGGTTGGCTCGGGACTATGATACGAATGTAACATGCCCTATGAGGACTACTAATTTCGTGAAGACCATTGCAGAAATCCGATCGCGCAGTCATGAATCAATTCCCTTCTGGAGGGTTGTTAGAAAGAATTACCTGTTGATCAATTCGCCTCTCACTGCGCTATGTGCTGAAAATCTTGAAAAAGAAGGGTTTCAAGTAAATCAAAACAGTAAAGGAGAGTTTAAAGTACAGAACCCTGAAGATCAGCTGCTCACTTTTTTGTAACCACTAGTTACCACTAACGTTTTGCGTGTTGAACCCGCTATTTCTTATACACGCTGTTAGCGGTATGTGGCTTTTCTAACATTAATCTTATTTTTCCAAGTACAATGTCAATACTTAAGTTGTTAATAGTTTGTTTGATAAATATTCATGTTTCTAATTGCTTATTCATAAGGACTTTTATGTCCGTTTTTTGTAAGAACCTTAATTATTCTGATTCGGTTAAAGCGTTGCAAGAAAATTGGGTAAATATTGGCATACAAGTTAATCAATAAGATAATTGCCCAGTTAAGAGGTGTTATATTCTTGAATTTTATTCCAACAATCACGATAAAAACCAATAAAAAAATCAAGTGAATAATCTCGTACTTTTTTGTCTCTTGTTCAGCTTTATACAATTCATCAAACTTATTCTTTCCCTTGCTTATTGATTTCACTTTTCTCCATTGCCTTATTAAATCCCCATCTGTTATTAGATATTTTTTGAACCATTTAATGCCCAAAAAATCATAGATAGTCTTGTTTTTATATAGCTCAAACTTCTTGGGGCTAAAATATTCATTCATAAATCTGTGATTTCAGCTTGACAATTGTCTCATCCGTTTTGGCGGTCGTTGTCTGCCATTACCGCTAACAACCGCGCTATATGCTTATCGCTAAACTACCAAGATTTTTTTAATGTTTTGCAGGGGAGTTCTACTCCTAAAAGGATAGTGTGGATTGTGAGAAGGAGTTTCATAGTTGATGGAATGCCAACAGATTCTTTCCTGTTTCTTTAAAAGAATTTTAATACCATTAAGATGGCTGTTGATTGCTTGAAGTGGCTGTGTCCAACGCTAAGAAAGTACAGATAAGACCCACCAGCGACAATGCCGACCTGACCCAGCCCATTCTTCCCCATTCAGCGGCAGCTTTTTTAAGCGTTTCTGTATCGGGAAGCTGTTCTGAAAGAAACATAATATCATTTCTGGGATAAAAATAGGTAAAGGTTAAAATCATGGAGGATATATAGCAGAGTATAGCGATCCCCAAATACAACCGAATGGAAGTCGAGTTTTTCCAAAATAAAATTAAGGCCAGCATAGCCAAAAGCGTATTTGTTGGGTCTATCATCTTAAAGAAAGTCCCCGGGTTGGCAACTACAAAAAAATCTCTGGTGGCCGTTATGGATTGAGGGACATTGCTCTCCCAGTTGGCTGCATTAACGATGGAATTATAGACAAGGGTAAAAAACAACCCGCTTGAAAATGCAACGGCTACATAGAGAATATACTTTTTCATATTTCGTCATCTTTGTTTTTGCTAAAGTATTGCGGAGAATAAAATGGCGATAGTAAAAAAGCGACAAAGTCAAAGGTTGTCCCAGTCAAGCTGAAACGTATGTTCTCCCGATAATTCTTTTTGCACCAGAGTGGGCGTGCGTTTAGCAAACTCCTTAAAATCTTTAATGAAATGCATTTGGTCATAGTACCCTGATTCGTATGCCAAATTTGTCCAGGATATTGCCGGTCTGCTTTCAAGAATTTTATAGGCCTTATGAAATCTGGCGATTCGTGCGTACATCTTAGCTGGCATACCTAATCGCTCTTTACATTTCCGCTCAAAATTACGGATACTCATACAGGCTATACCTGCAATTTTGTCCATGTCTGTGTTATGGTTTACCAACAGGTGTTGAAGTGCAAAATCAATTGGTAACGGTTCTTTTACCCGCGATAGTTTTTTGAGAAAATAGGATTGTACAATACGATCCAATTCAGCTAAAGAAATGGTGTCGTGAGATTTGTCTAAAAGTTCTTCTATCTCCCTACCGACAACTTCTCTGGCACTGTAACCATTGTCAAAGATTTCGGTCATTGGAATATTCAAAAACCGGTTTAGTCCTCCGGGCTGAAAAACAATTGCTACGGATTTATGGCTCTCTTCCACCAATAGTTTGAAGGGAGTAATTTGCGGTCCTATTAATGTACAGGATGTAACAGTGTTGAAATTATTTTCTCCTGATTTTTGGGACTTAAACCGGGTATGCAGATTGATGAACATGGCCTGGTCGGGCGAGGGCATATAATTGCCTTCTATGTTGACAGGAACATTGCCGAAATCAGCTTCTATAATAACGATATGCCTGATCAGCGAACGCAATGCAGGATGAACACTGCATTGTTCTGTACGGATAGTTGGCATCAGGTTGTTCATCTTTTGCTGACAGAAGCAATGGTTAATATTTTACATCTTCCTGTTTTATTTTCAGGCGCTTTAAAGAACCTAAAATACAGCATATCCCCATTAGCTAGTGCTATTCGATCTAACTATTTTCAACCTTGTCTAATTTTTAATTTCCAAAAAAAAGGAAACGGTTGCAATATTAATGAAGACAAGTAACCAAAGGAGCGGGTAGGAAAAGAAACTTTGATAAGTTCTTCCATTCGGAATTTCTATGAATGGAACTGTAATCAGCGCATCCAGAATTAAAGCGGTAAGTGCCATAATGATACCGATTGTCACTCCGTTTTCTTTGTTTCCATTCTTGTAGAAAACAGAAGCTCCAAAAATACCATAGGGTACAATTAATACACCAGCCACTAATGCTTGGAGATTTAACGAATCTTTTAGTGTGGGCACTAGCCCTAGTAATGCAAATGTGACGAATATAAACGCCCAAACCATGGCGCCTATTACTACTGCCCGTAAATGTTTCATTGTATTTCAGTTATAGTTTTAATTGGTATCAATCGTTGGACTCCAAATACCAGTCGATGCAGTTGCTTTTGCATACACTGAAAAGTCGGTCGCTTTTCTGCCTAAGACTTTTTCTATATCTGAGGTTATGCTTGCATTTCTGCCATCTAAAACTTCCTCAAAAAGATAATTGACGAGCCATATGTAATCTTCAGGCAATTGAAAACTTCTCAACAACTGAACGTTTTCTTCCAATGTTAGAGGCTGAAATTGTATGTCTCTACCACAAGCATCTGCTATTTCTGCAATCGCCTGTGGAATCGTTAGCAATCTTGGGCCAGTCAATTCATAAATCTGTTTGTTGTGTTTATCGTCTAGAATAGTTTGCACTACCACATCCGCGATGTCACTAGCATCTGTAAAAGGCTCTAAAGCTTCTGCTCTCGGTAAGGCTACATGACCCGCAAGAATTGGATCAAGAAATACGCTTTCACTAAAGTTTTGATTGAACCAACTCGCCCTCACGATAGTCCAATTTGGAGCCGTTCTCATAACTACTTCTTCACAGAGCTGAGCTTCCTTTTCACCTCTGCCAGAAAGCAATATCAATTTATTAACACCTTGTTCTACCGCAAGACTTGCAAATCTTTTAATAGTTTCTAATGCTGTGGGTATGGCTAAGTCGGGCTGGAAAGTAATGTAAACCGTGTGTATTCCTTTGATTACATCTAACCATGTATTTTCATCTTCCCAATCAAAAGCTGGGGTCTCACTTCGTGAACCAATTCGGACATTTGCGTATCCTAAGGTGCGCAGTCTTTCTACAACTCTGCTTCCCGTTTTCCCTTTTCCTCCAAGGATTAAAATTTGTTTTTGCTTCATGATCAATCGTTTTGTGATTTAATGATGATGCAAAAATGCGAGGGCCTATTCTTTTAGGCTTGTCTCAGAAGCACTATGATTTGTTCAAAAGGAACTGTTGCTTGATCTCGTTTGGCCGGACACCGAATTTTTTCTGAAATGCATTAGAGAATGAACTTAAACTATCGTACCCCACATGCCAAGCCACTTCCTGAACACTTTCTTGAGTAGCGCTTAGCATCTCATAGGCTTTATTGAGACGTTCTTCTTGCAAGAATTTAAAAACAGGAACGCCAAAAAGTTCTTTGAAATTCTTCTTTAGTTTATTGTTGTTAAGTCCAATGAGTTTGGATAGTTCGCTCAATGAAGGAGGGCAGGAAATGTTACTCTCCATAATATCCTTAGCCTTATAAAGTTTTACTTTTTCTTCATTTGTTATGCTGTCTTTTTTATCTGTTGCAAGAAAAGCAAAAAAATGAGAGAGCAATTCATTTACCTGACTCCTTAAAAACATCTGTCTTGTATTTCCCTTGTATTGAGTAGTCATAATTTTGTAAACAGCATTTTGCATGTCGGGTGTCATGTAAAATCTTGGACCTTCTACAAAGTCTTCAGTTGGGTTTAATAATTCCGGTAAAAACTCACTGAAAATTTCCTGCTCCTCTTTAGGTAACGTATGAAGGTTGTTAAGTTTTGAAAAAATGCTGATCGATTGCAGTGGTCTGTTGGGCCCTATTTTATGGGAAAAATCCACTTTACTATTGCCAAAAAAAGAAATAGCAATGCCTGTTGTGTTCGTAACTATTTTTGTTTGGTTTTGATGTTTAATTTCTAACTCTACTTCACCAGAACTATAGAACGCAAATCCAACGGCATCTCCATCTATTGCGCATGTTTGAACAATTGTCTTATCAGCGTTGGATTGCTCTATTAAAACTATGAAGTTGTTAATTTCTATAATATCTGTTGTCATTCTGAGTAGTAACGATTGATTGTTACAATGGACGCTAACGTTAGTGTATAGCGAAAGTTGCATGTTTGTGTGTGCGGATTTCCCGAAGTAAAATCAAAGCCAGCAAACGAGTAATTGACATTAGTTTAGCTAAATCTGCAGTTCTTAATTCTATTTAATTTTCAACTCTCCGTAGCTGTTGTTGTATTCCTTTCCTTTTTTGGGATGTGTAAACTTCAATGCCGACCAGGTTTGGTCTATACTCAAACACTTACTTTCGACAAGCCCATATTCATAGCCGATTTTAATAATTGATTTAATATTTAGATCAGTTTTTTCTTTTCCTGATTTTGGCCACCAAATCCAAAGTGAACCACTATCACCTAAATGCTTTTTCAATTTCGGAAACTTGTTGTGAAAGTCATTTTGAGTAATTACATAGAAATGTATGTAATCAAAATTGCCTTTTAGTTCAGTTTCAATTCTTATCTGCGGATACTTGATTGAATCGAATACGTCTTGGGGTTGGTTTATGAAAATACTTCTTGCATTTTCCTTAATCCCCATTTTTTCCGCAACTGTTTTTATCATTTTCAATCTGCAACTTTACAGAAACAACAATTCTACTTATCCAATTTCAGCTTTCACTGAAAGCCCTAAAGTTCCGTCTTTCAATTTTGCCTAAATATTCCGTTTTGTTTGATTTATTTATTTCTAATCAGTTTGTATTCAACTGTTTTCTTTTCAGGTTTATTTCCTTCTTTATCAAAACTTTCAATCAGTATCGTGTCATTATCCAGGAAAGATACGACCTGCTTTACGTCAATAGTGTTTTTGTTAACAGGATTTGTCAATTTTCCGAATACCGTTGCTGATTTAGACTTTTCATCCCATTCGCCAACCAGACTTAATGTTCCTGTTCCCATATTGGTAATGGTAATCAATGTAAATTTTTTGTCGGTGTTGTTAAATCCCATTGACATAATGGATTGATAATCCATTCCCATCATCGTGCCTTTTTGTTTCAGTTCTAAAAATCGGCCACCAAGCAACATATTATTTTCAGAGTCCACAGTTATTATAGTAGGTTCTTTTCCTTCACCCATTGACATCTTAATCTCCATTTTAAAATTCCCTGTATACTGCGCCAACAAAGTATGGATACTTGAAGGTGTCATATATTCAGTCCAGGGGTCTTGATTTTGAGCGTTCATAATCGTGATATTAAAAATTAGCAATAAGGATAATAGTATTTTTTTCATTCGACACATTTTTGATTAGAATTTACTGATGATTTTTATTTTGCTTAGGCCTCGTTGTACAACGTCTGGCTATGTGCCGTTCTTTTAGCCTTTAAAAGTAATTAATAAAACGTTCCTATGAGGTAATTCAGGTTCTTAAATTAGTTAGAAAGCAGTATGATGAAAACAACACAAATAGATTTTAGTAACTTAATATTATCCATCGGCATTGATGTACTGATGTCGAATGCCCTTCGAGATTAACTCATCACTTGGAAATAATTTGCCCGCAGGGAAGTAAATCAATCTGCGGAGGCATTCTATAAAAAAGGTCTTGTCCTTTTAATACCATTTCTGCTCGGTTGCCTCCCCTTTGTTGACTCCATGCACCTGCCCTTGTCTGATAAAAGATAGCTACGACATAGAAAAGACACTCATCATTAGGACCTATAGTTTTTTGAAACCGTGTCGGCTTATCCAAAGATTCCAAATCTGTTGCACCATAGTCGAATAAGAATTGTTTATCAAGGGTCATCGTATCCGAAGGCAGAAATAACTTTACGAACGTGTCATGTGAATTAGGAATTGGGATGGAATCAGCAGAAAAATTAATCGTCAGTTCTAATGGAGACTCGGTTTCATTAACTACACGCGTAAAGAACACTAAGTGACTATAATTAAAATTCTTTATTGTAGGTCCCGTGTATGGTCCGCCCTTTGGGAAACTGTTTTGTATTACTATGCCATTTGTATTGGTCTCACTATACCACTTCGTCTTGGAAATCCCTTGTCCTATGGCGAAAGTGCAAAACGAATAAAAGACTGTCACGGAAAAAATAAATCTCATAATTTGATATATCGGGTTCACATTTGTTGGCAGTAGTAGGGCCTACATAGTATTACTGATCCTTTTTGCTTTTAAAGTCCGTGATGGTGTCGTGTACAATATCTTGAGTTAATTCTCGATTTGTAACAAGTCGAAAAACATAGGAAGCTAATTCATCTTTAAAATCATTGAACTCTATGTCTATATTGCTTCGGTTCATTTTATACTTGTTTAGAACGCTCGGCTATGGCAAGTGGCGGTTTTGAAATCTTTTCTGTCCACCGTAACCGAACGTAATAGCAAGATAAATATTTTCGTTAACACTTTCGCCCGCCATTTGCCATAGCTATTGTTGGCGGTAGTTGCATTCTTCTAGTCCTCCGTTTCATCCATAACTCTATCACGAAGACTAGGAAATCGGTCCACCAGTAATTCAATTGTCTTGAATCTGTTTCCAAAGATGTCCACAAGAGTCGGTTTGGTAATTGTCCTTTGTTTTTTTGTCAAACCGTCTTTTAAATATTCTATCTCAATAGTCTTTATATTAATTCCTCTTCTCTTGTCTTTTCTTGGAACTATGCTCAAAATGTCGTCATAGAGTATCTTGTCACTCCCAAATATTAAATAATTATTGTCGATCGTAAGTCGCTTAATTCCCTTTGTCAAAATTGTCACAGAGTCAAATGCCCATAAGATAATAACAGCAGCAATAAATGGTTTCGCAAACTGGACAACAGTTTTGTCGGTCGTAAAATAGAAGAGTAGTCCAAGAGCTATACAGAGAGGTAAGATTCTAATTATTAGTCGTTCGAAAATATTTCCACTTACTCTCATGTCATTTTGCAATTACCGCCAACAACCGAATAATCACCAGTACTAGTGATTATCCGCACTGTGTGCTTACCGCTAATCTACCAAGTATTTTTTAATGATTTACAGAAGAGTTCTACTACTAAAAGTCTAGAAGAGATATAAAAGTCAGCCCATTTACCGACCGGTTATAAAAAGTATATGGTGCTTAAAAGCACCATATACTTTTTATAACCTGTCGGTAAATGGGCTGATTTTTATATTATCAAAGACAATCCACTTGATGATATCCAAGCGTTGTACCCAT
>JBGTGG010000002.1:0-5298 GCA_041746855.1 Cyclobacteriaceae bacterium
AGGATATGGAATTCAAACTCAAAAGTCTATAACTGGATCAGTAGCGGGTGTTCAAACCAGGAGGTCAAAAAAAGACAAAACAGCAGAGGCTTTCTATCAATCCGCACCAGCCGCTGATTACAATTCCATCAACTGGCAACAACCTCAATATCAAAACAGTGAAGAGTATGAAGGCCTTGAAGAAAATTCTTTTAAGGTAGCGTTGGACAATCCGCTTTCTACTTTCTCCATTGATGTAGATGCCGCTTCATATTCAAACTTAAGACGCTTTATTAATAACGGTCAGCGCCCACCTGCTGAAGCCATTCGTATTGAAGAAATGGTAAACTATTTCAACTATGATTATGAACAACCTAAAGGAAAAGATCCGTTCGCAATCCACACAGAAATTTCAACCGCTCCCTGGAACACCAAACATAAACTTGTGCATATTGGCTTGCAGGGAAAAAGTATTCCAACCGAAGATTTGCCACCATCCAATTTGGTTTTCCTGATTGACGTTTCGGGTTCGATGTCGGATGCGAACAAACTTCCTTTATTAAAATCTTCTTTTAAAATGTTGGTGGAAGAACTTCGTCCGGAAGACCATGTTTCGATTGTGGTGTATGCCGGTGCCGCGGGGCTTGTGTTGGAACCAACTTCCGGAAAAGAGAAAAGTAAAATCCTGAGTGCGCTAAACAAATTGCAATCGGGAGGATCAACAGCCGGTGGTGCCGGAATTGAATTGGCGTATGCTACCGCAAAAGATCATTTTATTAAAGAAGGAAACAACCGGGTGATCCTGGCAACCGATGGTGACTTTAATGTTGGCGCTTCCAGCAACGACTCGATGGAAAAACTTATCGAGCAAAAACGCAAGGATGGAATTTTTCTTACCGTGCTCGGATTTGGAATGGGCAATTATAAAGATTCAAAAATGGAAATCCTGGCCGACAAAGGAAATGGTAATTATGCCTACATCGATAATATTACCGAAGCGCGTAAAGTATTGGTAAATGAATTTGGTGGAACATTATTCACGATCGCAAAGGATGTAAAACTTCAAGTGGAATTTAATCCTGCCAAAGTAAAAGCATACCGTTTGATTGGTTATGAAAACCGAATGTTGAAAAGTGAAGATTTCAACAACGATAAAAAAGATGCGGGTGAATTGGGTTCCGGTCATACCGTGACTGCCTTGTATGAAATTATTCCGGTAGGTGTGAGCAGCGATTTTAGTGTAGATGATTTGAAATATCAATCCAATAAAAAAGCTCCAGAAGTTGCCAATAACTCGAAAGAAATTATGACCATCAAGTTTCGTTACAAAAAGCCTGATGAAGATGACAGCAAGTTGATTGTACATCCGTTGGTAGATAGTCACAAACCATTGGCAGAAACAACCGATAATTTCAGGTGGTCTGCTTCCGTTGCCGGATTTGGGATGTTGTTGAAAGATTCAGATTACATCAAGAAATTCAACTACGATGATGTAGCACAACTGGCAGAAAGTGCGCGTGGAAAAGATAAGGAAGGCTATCGCATAGAGTTTATTAATATCGTGAAGTCGTTTGGGTTGATTGCAAGCAAATAAGGTTTCAACACTTAAACAACCAAAGCCGTCTGGCCGCTTTTAGCAGTCAGACGGTTTTTCTTTTAGCAGTAAAAAATCCACCTCTTCCCCTCGGTCTGTGTCTCACAGATCGAAAATGGTTTGTGGGGACACAAACCACGGAGCGAGTTTGTGAAGGCAAAACCATGGAGGTGGCTAGTTTGTGATACTCAAATCCTATAAGAGATGATAAAAATTAAAAAATCATTGCCCCATGTGCCAGATTCAAATTTTCGATCTCAGGCTTTTTGTTATTTTTGCCCTGCACATGAGTGAAGAAACACCTAAAAACGATTATTCCGAGACAGAAAGAGACTCCATCTTTCACAATGAGTTTATGCCTCACGCAAACTCCATGTACAATTTTGGCTATCGGCTTACTTTAGATGAGGATGGCGCGAAGGATCTTGTACAGGATACGTATTTAAAAGCATATCGCTTCATTAACTCCTTTCAACAAGGAACTAATGCAAAAGCATGGCTGTTCCGAATTTTAAAAAACAGCTTCATAAACGATTATCGTAAACGAAGCAAAGAACCCAATAAAGTAGATTATCAGGACGTAGAGAGTTACTACAACTCAGATGATGTGGATATGCCGATTACAACCGATTTGCGGGTTGAATCGATTCAGGATATGATCGGTGACGAAATCTCCAATGCTTTAAATGCGCTGGATGTGGATTTTAGAACGGTAATAATATTGTGTGACCTCGAAGGGTTTAAATATGATGAAATGGCCAAAATTCTGGACATCCCCATTGGGACGGTGAGAAGCAGGCTGCATCGTGCACGCAATTTATTGAAAGAGAAGTTAAGTGAGTACGCAAAAAAAATGGGTTATAACTAAGCGAATTTATGGAGCCAAGTGACAAGAAAAGCAATTGTGACAACCAACAAAATTGTATTGAAATGCTTCAATCCATTATCGATGGAGAAGCCAGTCCCGAGCAACGTCATGATTTTTTGACCAACCATGTTGAAAAATGTATGCCATGCTTCAAAACCTATCACTTGGAAATGGCAATCAAAGATTTAGTAAAGGCGAAATGTTCGGGTCAATGCCCGGATGGCCTGGTCGATGAAATCAAAGCACGGATTGCGACCCTTCGATAAATGCCGGGCAAAGCATTTATTTTCTCCGCCCCCTCCGGTTCTGGCAAAACCACATTGGTAAAACACCTTCTAGACAATAACCCGGATCTGGGTTTTTCTATCTCAGCATCAACACGCGATAAACGCGGTCGCAAAGAAGTACAAGGAAAAGATTATTATTTTCTTACTCCGGAAGAATTCAAAATCAAAATTGATAAGGATGAATTTATTGAATGGGAAGAAGTATACGAAGGCAATTTTTATGGCACCCTCAAATCAGAAATCCAACGCATCTGGGACAGTGGCAAAAATGTAATTTTTGATGTGGATGTAAAAGGAGGTTTGAACCTGAAAAAATATTTTGGTGATAAAGCACTCTCTGTTTTTGTAAAAGTACCCTCTCTTGAAATTTTAGAAAAACGACTTTCCGATCGCGGAACGGAATCAAAAGACAGCCTTTCCAGACGATTGTTCAAAGCCAAATTTGAAATGTCATTTCAGGATAAGTTTGATGTTATCCTGGTGAATGAAGATCTTGAAACCTCATTGCAACAAGCACAGCATTTATACGATACTTTTTGTAACAAATAGTTGTCGGTATCGTCAACCGTAATGGAATATGGAAGCTAAAAAAAAGATCGGCTTGTTTTTCGGTTCCTTTAATCCGGTCCACATTGGGCACATGATTATTGCCAATATCATGGCAGAAACAACCGACCTTGCTAAAGTTTGGTTGGTAGTAACACCCCAAAACCCTTTTAAGGCCAGTAAAAATTTATTGCATGATTTTGACCGGTATGATATGGTGCGCGCTGCTGCGTACGAAAACTATAAAATTGAAGTGAGCGATGTTGAGTTTGGATTGCCCAAACCAAATTATACCATCAACACATTGGTGCATTTAAAAGAAAAACATCCTGATAAAGATTTTGTGGTGATTATTGGTGAAGACAATCTGGTATCATTTGAAAAGTGGAAAAATCATAAAATCATTTTAGAAGATTATGGACTTTACGTTTATCCCCGGCCTAACGTGCAACTATCCAACCTAAAATCGCATCCTAACGTTACCATGGTGGAAGCGCCATTGTTGGATATATCGGCAACATTTATTCGGAAATGCATCAGAAAAAATCAATCCATACGTTATCTGGTTCCGGATCCGGTAGAAGCCATTATCCGGGACAAAAAATTTTATAGTGAATGACCCATTTTACAAAGACCCTCCTCTTACTTTTTATTCTCTCCAGTTCCTCCCTCGCCATTGGGCAGGGAATAAAAGGAACAATCACCGCAGATGATGGCTCACCATTAGGCTATGCTACTATTTATGTAAAGCAAACGGGATCGGGCACCACCTCTATCGAGAATGGATACTTTGAACTTCCGTTGCGTCCAGGTCAATACGATCTTGTATTCCAATATTTGGGATACGAAACCATTGTGCGGCAAGTAACTGTTGAAAATGATTTTGTCGAAATCAACATTACCATGCGAGCACAGGTAACGATGCTGCGTGATGTGGTGGTGGAAGCCGGAAAAGAAGATCCTGCCTATACGATCATGCGCAAAGCAATTGCCAAAGCCAATTACCACCGGCAACAATTGGACAGTTATTCAGCACGTGTTTATATAAAAGGAGTGGGCCAATTAAAAGATTATCCGTGGCTGGCAAAGAAGGCGTTGGAGAAAGAAGGTATTGAAAAGGATCGTGTTTTTATTTCGGAATCTGTTAGCGAGATAAAATACACCCGACCAAATACTTTTGAAGAGAAAGTAATTTCAATACGCAGTGACGGGAAAGACAACAATACTTCCCCCAATCAATTTATTTTCGGAAGTTTTTACGAACCCGAAGTTGCCGAAACGGTAACACCACTTTCACCACGCGCTTTTTCTTATTATCGGTTTGAATACCTGGGTACATTCAAAGACCGGGATTATGAAGTGAGCCGGATAAAAGTAACACCCCGATCAAAAGGCGACAATGTTGTATCAGGAATGTTGTACATCGTAGAGAATTGGTGGAGCATTCACAGTTTTGATTTGCGCACAACTAAACTCGGCATCAAAATCCAAATGAAATCAGTGTTTGCTCCGATCGAAGACAAAGCCTGGCTTCCGGTCTCGCACCAGTTTGATGTGGAAGGAAAATTTTTCGGCTTTGAGTTTGTGTACAAATATCTGGCATCGGTTAGCGATTATAATATTGAAGTAAACCCCGAGGTGTACGTAGAACCCGCATTAATGGAAGTGGTAGATGAGAAGTTGGAGAAGGAACGTGCGGAGGTTGTGGAGTCAAAATTCGGAAAGGAGACGAAGGAGTTACAGAAGCGACTGGAGGATGGCCAGGAAATTACCCGAAAGGAGTTGAGAAAAATTGTAAAGGAATATGAAAAGGCCGAGCAGAAGGAAGAGAAAGAGCCTGAAGTAATTTCGAATACGAGTTTTAAAATTGATTCGCTGGCGTACAAAAAGGATTCTGTGTATTGGGCATTGATGCGTCCCATTCCTTTAACGGATATCGAAATTAAAGGCTACCATAAATCCGATAGCATCGCAGAAGTGGACCGTAAGAAAGAAGCTGGAGATACCACGAAAGCATCGAAGCA
>JBGTGG010000003.1:0-28575 GCA_041746855.1 Cyclobacteriaceae bacterium
CCGGAAATTGATTCCATGTTTAGTTCCCAATTTACGAAAGCTTAACCCCGTGGATAAATACTCCGCAATGATACTTTCTTTTAATTCTAATTGATTCATTTTGGTTGACTTTTGTGTCAACCTATTTCAGGACAAGACAAACAAAAATACAACACAACCGTCCTGTAGGGACGGAACGATAGGAAAAAACACAATTAAAATGAAATTGGAATACCTCGCTACGTTTTCACCTGCTGATTGATCTCATAAATTTTTTCGGCAATCTCGGTTAAAAGTGTTGGATCCTTTTCAAGCGCATTTCCGATAACAATCATATCGGCTCCGGCTTCTAAAGACTCTAGTGCTTTTCTGCTGGTGTCAATTCCACCACCAACAATCAGCGGAACATTTACGGATTTACGTACGGATGCAATCATCTTCGGACTGATATTCCGTTCGGCACCGCTGCCCGCATCCATGTAAATTGTTTTCAATCCCAACATCTCACCCGCCATTGCTGTGCAAGCTGCAAGTGAATATTTATCTTCAGGAATTGGGTTCGTATTACTGATATATGCTACGGAAGTTGTTCGTCCTGAATTCACCAACATGTATCCTGTTGGAATTACTTCCAGGGAAGTTTTTTTAATGATGGGCGCAGCGATTACATGTTGTCCAATCAACAACTCAGGATTTCTTCCGGAAATCAATGAAAGAAATAAAATTCCATCTGCTGTGGGTTCAAGTTGAATGGAGTTCCCAGGAAAAAGTACTACAGGGATGTTCACATTCTCTTTGATTTTTGCCACCACTTCCGTCAAATTAGGCGTTGTGACCAAGCTACCACCTACAAAAAAATAATCAACACAATTTTCACTCGCCAGATTAATCAATAACTGGAGTTGATTGGGGTCTTCAACCTTATCGGGATCAATCAAAACAGCAATAGATTTTCTCCCCAGTTGCTGATTCTCTTGCAGCTTCTTAAGAATCTTCATTGGTTGATGTGTTCGGTTCTTTAGGCGTAAGCAATTCCATCAATTTCTCTTTCGCCAAATTCAGGAGGAAAAAAGTAGCTTCATTTGCGATGGTTGCACCTATGTCCGAAGCAATGCTTGCAAATCGTGAAGGCTGTTGAATCGTTGTTACTTCTTGAAATTCGCCTTGTTCGTTTTTCGCAACAATTGTATTTAAAGTCTTCTTTTTTCTTTTGCTACCGGTGATCTGCCTGAATAAAATATAGGTAATCGCCAATGACCCCCCAATTATCAGGGCATTTTTCAAAAGTTCATTGGTTTGATACTTTACCATTTTCAATTCCCTTTCGAATTCATCCTTATAATCATCTGATTGCTTCAACAATCTTCTTTTTTCTATCGAAGTACTCATTTTCTTCGCGATTTAAAACCTGACAAAACATTTTCATCTAATTTTTTGATCAATTTCTTTCTAACCAAAAACAGTATGAGTGCCATTAAAAGGTAGGCACCCGCAACAATAGCAAATCCCCCAAAATCTCCTACGTACTCTCCCAGTAACATTGCCAACGCCATGCTCATAAAAAAAATAAAAAGCACAAAGCCTGCGGCAATCAATAGAAATACGAGTCCCGTGGAAATCCCCTTCGAAACATCTTCCTGAATTTCAATCTTCAGCAATTCAATACGCGCCTCGACATACTTTTTAGTACTCTCGATCAGGCCGTCAAGCTTCAATAACTTAGTTATGGAATCGATTAACATTGGGTTCTTTCAAAGAATGCAATATAACTAAAATTTGAGTTCCGCTAAAGATTGAAACCGACCTTCTTGTAACCGTTTCCTCTATTTATTGATAAGAATCAACGAAAATGGAATAATGAAAAAGATCAAAAGCAAATAAGCAATAATGGCCAACCGATGGTTATACGACAATCTGCTTAACCCTTTTGCAAGGAGCATCGGCAACTCCCGAATAAAAGGCATGATAAAAATCAACACACCAATACAATTGAAAAGCAGGTGGGCAATAGCAATACTAATTGCCGAATGACTGTTCGAAAATGCAGCAATAAAAGCGGTAATAGTGGTCCCAACATTTGCCCCCAAAATAAATTGAAATGCCGCCCTTAGTTTGATAATCCGCTTCGCCACAAGCGGAACCACCAGCGATGTGGTGATGGTGCTGGATCGGATTAAAGCGGTAAATATCAACCCACCAAAAAATGCATAGAACGGATTCTTAAAAACCAAAGCTGTTTTGGAATGTTGAACATCAAGCCAGTTTGCAATGATGTTTCTAAAAAGTAAAACTGAGACAAGTATTAACAAAAATGAAAGCGCCACTAATATCCACACATTGGAAATGCTATCGACAAGAAGAGAGGAAATGGAACTTCCAAAAAAATGTGTAGTGGTTTCTTCTGCCGAACTTGATGTGCTGAATAACCAATTCGTCAACCGCGCTGAAAGACCGGAAAGAAGTTTAAAGTTGTATTCCAGAGGAAATAAAATTGCAACCGTGAGAATATTAAAAAAATCATGACTTGTGCTGGCTGCAATGGCGCGCTTGTATTGTTTTCCCAACGTGATAAACCCGATCGCAACAAACGTGCTGGTGATGGTTGTGCCAATGTTGGCCCCCATGATTAATATCACTGCACTTTCAAAACTGATTGATCCGGAAGCAACCAATGCCACTATCATGGAAGTAGCTGCAGAACTGCTTTGCATAATAGCAGTAACCAACAAACCGATGAACAATGCTGTGAAGGGATTTGCTGTTGCCAGCACAATCGCTTTCATGGTTTCCTCATTCAACAAATTGAAAGAGGTGACCATCAAGTCTATACCAAACAGAAAAGCCAGTAGGGTAAGAGAGACCAAAAAGATCTTTACAAAGATTTCCTTTCGGGGAAGTGCAAACTTTTGGTTCTTCAAAGCCATCTACAACAAAGATAGGCACTTACGTCAATTCCCATATTAAGTAGACAAAAGACGTTAGATATTAGAGGTAAGATTTAAGAGGTAAGATTTAATATCAGGTGCCAGACTACTAGAATCCAGTGTCCAACAAAAGAATAATTCTCAAATCAACAAATCTTCAAATCAGCTATTTCCCAATTCCCTGACCGCCATCCACGCCATCAACCCCGGACCAATCGCAAGCGCGTCTTCGTCAATGTTAAAAGTAGGTGTGTGTACGTAACTGGTAATTCCTTTTTGTTCGTTGCGGGTGCCGAGTCGGTAGAAAGAAGCCGGAATAACCTGGGAATAGTAAGCAAAGTCTTCTGCTCCTAGGGTGATATCAATATCAACAACATTTTCAGCTCCTACATATTGGGTAGCTGCCGCTTTGATCCTGCGCGTAAGTTCGGGATGATTTTCCAAGTAGGGATAGCCCATCGAAATATCAACTTCACATTTTCCCCCCATTCCTTCTGCAATGCTTTCGGCCATCTTTTTAATTTTCGCCAAACCATCATGTCGCCATGTTTCATTCATTGCGCGAAAAGTACCGGCAATATTTACTTCATCGGGAATAATATTCGTGGCTCCTTTTCCAATAATATTTCCAAAGGTTAAAACTGTTGGTTGTCTTGGGTTTGCATTTCTGCTGATGACTTGTTGTAATGCAATAATGATGTGCGAAGCAATCACAATCGGATCAATTGTAAGATCAGGTGCTGCTCCATGTCCACCCTTGCCAATTACTTTTAAATAAATTTCGTCCGCGCTGGCCATGTACATGCCTTCACGAAAACCAATTTTGCCTACCGGCAACAATGGAAAAACATGTTGACCAAGAATGGAAGCAGGCTGCGGATTTTCCAACGCTTTATCGCGGATCATGTAGGATGCACCACCCGGATTTTTTTCTTCACCCGGCTGAAATAATAAACGCACCGTTCCTTCGAATTGATCTTTGATTTCATTTAAAATCTTTGCTGTTCCCAACAACGAAGAAGTATGAACATCATGACCGCAAGCGTGCATCACACCCGGCACTGTTGATTTATAGTCAATATCATTTGCTTCCTGAATGGGCAACGCATCCATATCAGCTCGGAGTGCAATGGTTTTTGATGTTGGATTTTTTCCTTTGATTTCAACAATGAGTCCGGTAGTGGCGATCTCCTTTGGCTCAAGACCAAAAGCACGAAGCTTATCCGCTACATATTTGGCTGTATTGAACTCCTGATACGATAACTCAGGATTAGCATGCAGGTGTCTTCTGTACGAAACTACCTCGCTTGCATATTCTTTTGAAAGGGATTTTATTTTGTCGAGTAACATTTTACTCCAGGATTTTTATGCGATCAGGAATGATAATGGCATTGCTAAAGAATTTCTTGATCGCCACAAAATCTTTCTGCGCCTCCATTCGTGTAAAATAACTGCCAGTCTTAACTTTAAAATTGGGCTGCGCGTAAATCACTTCAGATTCCAATTCAGGTAAATCCATCGAAAGCTTCTTTTTTGTATTCAATGCTTCTTCTCTGTTAAGCCCGGTATAAAGCTGAATGGTAAACCCATCCACATATTCACGTGTCAGGTTAATCCTGTCGATACTATCCAATACTGCATCCAATTGCTTATTTACTGTGTAGCGGGGTTCAATATTTGGCTTTTCTTTCCTGCCATCATGTGAAGTCGGCAAGGAATCTTTTGGAATCTCATACGTTGGACGCCAGGCAGATAGGTCTTCTGAATAGGTGCCTGAAGATGAACTGGTGGTTGTTGCTTGTTGTGAAGCGCAACTCGCCATCATCATCAGGTACATTATCAGGGCAGGATTCATGCGCATGTCAGTCGATTATAATACACTTATTGCTTCGGATATCTTCCTCCACTTTTTTGAACTTAACGTCTTTCAAAACTTTTCCGTCTGTATACTGAACAGTTACTTTATCATTTCTTCCGGCTAATTTCTCCGACTTCACCGGCTGTACTTTTTCTTGTGGCGGTCGGTTTTGATTGGGTTGCCCTCCTCCACTTAACAATGAACGCGATTCATCTTTTTGCTCATTCAATTTCGTTCTTCGTTGCGCACGCGCTTCCTGAACTTTATCGGGTTCTTGCTGCGGAATGTCAGCTTTCATCAAAAATGAAATGGTTTCTTCATTCACTTTCGCAATAAAGCGTTTGAACAATTCGAAGGCTTCAAATTTGTAAATCAACAACGGATCCTTCTGTTCGTACACCGCGGTTTGCACTGACTGCTTCAAATCATCCATCTCACGTAAGTGCTCCTTCCAAAGTTGATCAATGATCGCGAGTGTGATCATCTTCTCCATGGCAAGAACCAATTCTTTGTTTTCCGTTTCCACACACCGTGAAAGACTTGCCGCAACACCAATCTGTTTCTTTCCGTCAGAGAACGGCACTAAAATATTTTCAATGGTAGCACCGCGTGTTTTATGAATCTCACGAATGACCGGCAACGATTTTTCAGCAACACCTTTATTCTTAGTATGATAATGGTCAAGTGCTTTATTGTATAGATCGTCTGCAAGTTTTAATTGATCGATACTTTCGAATTTCTCTTTGGTGATATCATAATCCATTCCAAAGATTCCCAACACATTCAACCGTAAGCTTTCATAATCATTGGCGGCTTTTGCATTGATGACAATATCTTCACTGGTATCGTACAACATCGTGAGGATATCCAACTCCAGGCGTTCTCCAAACAACGCATTCTTTCTTCGTTTGTAAATTACTTCGCGTTGCGAATTCATCACGTTGTCATATTCCAACAAGCGTTTCCGGATACCGAAATTATTCTCTTCAACTTTCTTTTGTGCACGCTCAATGGAACTGGTCACCATCGAATGTTGAATCACTTCGCCTTCTTTCAAGCCCAACCTGTCCATGATGCGGGCAATACGCTCAGGCATAAACAAGCGCATCAAGTTATCTTCAAGCGAAACGTAAAACTGTGTAGTACCCGGATCACCCTGACGACCCGAACGACCACGCAACTGTCTGTCAACTCTGCGCGATTCATGGCGTTCTGTACCAACGATGGCCAAACCACCAGCAGCTTTTGATTCTGGTGCGAGTTTAATATCCGTACCACGGCCCGCCATGTTGGTAGCGATGGTTACTGTGCCCGGCTTACCTGCCTCGGCAACAATTTCCGCTTCCTTCTGATTTTGTTTTGCGTTCAATACCTGGTGCTTGATCTTTCTGATCTGAAGCATTCTGCTAATCAATTCAGAAATTTCAACCGAAGTAGTTCCAACAAGTACCGGTCTTCCCGCCTCTGTTAGTCTTACGATTTCATCGATGACGGCATTGAATTTTTCACGGACGGTTTTGAAGACCATGTCGTCTTCATCTTTTCGTGTGATTGGTCTGTTGGTTGGAATAACAACAACATCCAACTTATAAATTTCCCAAAGCTCACCTGCTTCGGTCTCCGCTGTTCCGGTCATACCCGCAAGTTTGTGGTACATGCGGAAATAATTTTGAAGCGTTACGGTTGCATATGTTTGTGTAGCGTCTTCAACTTTCACATTTTCTTTTGCTTCAATTGCCTGATGCAAACCATCTGAATAGCGTCTGCCATCCATCACACGACCGGTTTGCTCGTCAACGATTTTTACTTTTCCATCAACAATAATGTATTCGGTATCTTTTTCGAAAAGTGTGTAAGCTTTTAACAGTTGATTCACACTATGGATCCGTTGAGACTTCACTTGATATTCTCGAATGAGTTCTTCTTTCTTATGAACCTTTTCTTCATCCGATAATGATCCGTCTTCCTGGATTTTTTTCAACTCCGTTCCAATCTCCGGCATGATGAAGAAGTTTGAATCTTCCCCTTCACCAGTAATTAAGTCGATGCCTTTTTCCGTAAGGTCAACGCTGTTATCTTTTTCATCTATAACGAAGTAAAGCGGTTTATCCGCTTCGGGCATCATTTTCTTATTGTCCTGTAGATAGAAATTTTCAGTTTTCTGTAATACTGCTTTGATACCCGTTTCACTCAAGTACTTAATTGTCGGTTTGTACTTCGGCATTCCGCGGAAAGCCCTGAAAAGCGGAAGGCCACCTTCCTTTTCATCACCAGACTGTATGGCTTTTTTCGCATCAATTAAATATTGAGAAATCAATTTCTTTTGTGCTTCAACGAGTTTAAAAATCCGTGGTTTTAAATCGTAAAACTCATGCTCATCACCTTTCGGGATGGGACCAGAAATAATTAATGGAGTACGCGCTTCATCGACCAACACACTATCCACCTCATCGACCATTGCAAAATGATGATGACGCTGAACAAGTTCTTCCGGATCACGCGCCATGTTATCACGCAGGTAATCGAAACCAAATTCGTTGTTTGTTCCGTACGTAATATCTGCACGATAAGCTTTTCTTCTTTCTTGTGAATTCGGTTCGTGTTTGTCGATACAATCCACAGTGATACCATGGAATTCAAAAATTGGCGCCATCCATTCGCTATCGCGTTTGGCGAGATAATCATTCACAGTAACGATATGGACTCCACGTTTTGCTAATGCATTTAAGAATGCAGGAAGTGTTGCCACCAACGTTTTACCTTCACCCGTTGCCATCTCGGCAATTTTACCTTCATGCAATACGATACCACCAATTAACTGAACCGGATAGTGTACCATGTTCCAGGTAACTAAGTTTCCGGCTGCCAACCAACTATTGGCCCAAATAGCTTTATCGTTACTTAGGGTGACATTCTCATGGGAGGCAGCATAAACGCGGTCAAATTCCTGGGCGGTAACTTCAATGGATTCATTTTCCATAAACCGTCTGGCGGTTTCTCTCACAATCGCGAAAGCAGTAGGCAACACTTTCAATAATACTACTTCCAATTCCTTGTTTCTGTCTTTCTCCAGCGCATCGATCTGGCCAAAAAGTGCCTCCTTTTCCTGAATATCGAGGGAAGGATTATCGGCAATTTGTTTGTGTAGGGCAGCTAATTGATCGTCAATTGATTTTAGGTGTTCATTGATTGCCTGCCGCACCGTATTGGTCTTTTCGCGCAACGCATCATGGGAAAGGCTTTTCATTTCTTCACTTTCCTTGAAAGCCTGATCGGCCAACGGCTGCATTCTTTTTATATCTTTTTCGGATTTGGTACCGAATATCTTCGAAATTAATTTCAGCATAATTGATTTGGTTCTCCCCCTTATCGTATGAGGGCTTAAAGTTAACGCGATTTTTGAAAATGCAGGGGCTGCAATTACAATTCCAAGTCGCCCTCAAAGACCATTTTGGCAGGTCCGATGAGGTGGATTTGGTTAAAAGTGCCGGGTTGGCCGGATTCGAATTCCACTGACAGGTCGCCTCCCAGTGTTTTTATCAAAACCGGGGAAGTCAACCCCTTTGTAGAAGCGGCCAATGCTACCGCTGTTACGCCAGTTCCGCACGACAAGGTTTCGTTTTCAACACCACGCTCATAGGTGCGTACAAAAACAGTGTTGTTGGGTTGGATTTCAGCAAAATTCACATTGGTGCCACCTGGTTGAAAAGGAAGGCTGTATCTGATTTTTTTTCCTTCTTCATAGACGGGGAAATTTTTTAAATCCTCAACAAATTGGATATAGTGGGGACTGCCGGTATTGATAAAAAGGTCTTCATCAAATCCTTTCACTTCAGAAACGTCATTCATATGAAGTTTGATATTTCCAGTCGGGAGGACTTCTGCGTAGTGTTCACCATCAAAAGCTTCGAAATCAGCGCTCCCGTTTACCATCCCTAAAAAAGAAGCAAACTGAACCGCTGAGCGGCAACCATTTCCACACAGGCTTTGGGAGCCATCGGGATTATAATAGACCATCGTAAAATCCAATACTGTATTTTGCTCCAACAAAATGAGTCCGTCAGCACCAACACCAAATTTTCGGTCGCAAACCTTTTGGATCAATTCTGGAGTGAACGAAACCTTAGCTTCCCGATTGTCGATTAAAACAAAGTCGTTGCCGGTAGCCTGATATTTATAGAAATGGAATTTCATGTGTTTGTACTTAATTTTTAATGGTCACATGGAATTCACATATCCAATATCATTCCTGGTTGGTGCCTATCGGATCATGCTCATTTCATGTGAAAGAAGGCTTCGACAAGCTCAGCCTGACAGATGGATTTATTTAAGTTATTTCACTTCTTCGTAGTCAACATACTCACCTCCCTTAAAATCAGATTTCTTTTGATCGGGATTGTTGTCGATGTTCACATTTCCATCATTGGGACGATGTCGGTTTGTTTGATCGTAAGGCCCACGCTGGTTAGACTGTACAAAAATCCTGAATAAGCCCAGTTTGCTTAGGGCGTAGATTACAAGTACAATTATTAAGAGAATTTTTAACATATCTACTTAACTAAAAACCAAAGGTATGAGTTTCAATGAAATTCGTAAAGATTCCAGACATTTTTAGAAATACATAGAAATCCAGGAATGCAACCCCGTAAACTATCTGCTCAGGTAAAAATTCCTTTCCGAATAGATTTTCATAAAGTAATCGTCCATCAAATCATCAATAAAGTAAATTGCTTCACCTGTTGATTTCATCTCCGGGCCAAGTTCTTTTGTTACCTCTGGAAATTTATGGAACGAGAAAACAGGTTCTTTAATCGCATATCCTTTTTTAGTAGGATTGAATTTGAAGTCTGTCACCTTTTTCTCTCGCAGCATCACCTTGGTTGCATAATTTACATACGGTTCATCATATGCTTTGCAAATAAACGGAACCGTACGCGATGCCCGTGGGTTCGCCTCGATGATGTACACTTTATCATCTTTAATCGCAAACTGGATGTTGATCAATCCAACAGTTTCCAGTGCTATTGCAATTTTGTGGGTAAAACTTTCAATCTGCTTAATAACAAGGTCACCCAGATTATACGGAGGGAGCACTGCATATGAATCCCCGGAATGTATTCCCGCAGGCTCAATGTGTTGCATGATCCCGATGATATACACATTCTCGCCATCACAAATCGCATCTGCCTCCGCTTCAATTGCTCCTTCAAGGAAGTGATCCAACAACACCTTGTTATCGGGCAGGTGTTTCCAAATATCAACGATGTGATGCTCAAGCTCTTTTTCGTTAATCACGATTTTCATTCCTTGTCCACCCAATACATAAGACGGGCGAACCAACAACGGAAACCCAATGTCTTTACAAACCTCCAATGCTTCATCCGCATTTTCAGCAACACCGAATGGAGGGTAAGGAATGCCAAGGTCTTTTAACAAAGTAGAAAACCTACCACGATCTTCCGCCAGATCCAATGCCTCAAAAGATGTTCCGATAATTTTGATGCCGTACTTGCTAAACTTCTCCGCCAGCTTGAGTGCCGTTTGTCCACCGAGTTGAACAATTACCCCTTCGGGTTTTTCATGTTCAATGATATCGTAAATATGTTCCCAGAAAACAGGCTCAAAATAAAGTTTGTCGGCAATATCAAAATCAGTGGAAACAGTTTCGGGATTGCAGTTGATCATGATGGCTTCGTAACCACATTCTTTTGCTGCTAAAATCCCGTGAACACATGAGTAATCAAATTCAATTCCCTGACCGATGCGGTTGGGACCAGAACCGAGCACAATAATTTTTTTCTTATCTGATACAACGGATTCGTTTTCAATTCCAAAAGAAGAATAATAATAAGGAGTTTTAGCCTCAAACTCTGCAGCACAGGTATCCACCAATTTAAATACCCGATTAACGCCTAAGGATTTTCTTTTCTCATGCACTTCGCTTTCCAGGCACTCCATCAAGTGGGCGATTTGCCGGTCGGCATAGCCTACTTTCTTTGCTTCCATCATAAGCTCAGCAGAAATGGTATCCAGGGATTCCTTTTCGATGACTTTCTCAAACTGGATAAGCTCTTCTATTTCTTTCAAGAACCACCGATCTATTTTGGTCAGTTTTTGAATGGTGGAAAAAGGGATACCAAGTTTAAAGGCATCGTAAATATGAAATAATCTATTCCAACTCGGATTTTGTAATGAGTACAACAACTCGTCCTGATCCTTAAGTTGCTTGCCATCGGCACCCAATCCATTCCTTCTGATCTCCAGCGATTGACATGCTTTCTGGAGGGCTTCTTTGAAATTTCTTCCAATGCCCATTGCTTCGCCAACTGATTTCATCTGAAGGCCAAGCGTTTTCTTTGCACCCGGTAGTTTATCAAAATTCCAGCGCGGGATTTTTACAATCACATAGTCCACAGCCGGTTCGAAATATGCGGTGGTGGTGCCGGTGATGGCATTACTCAACTCATCAAGGTTGTATCCGATAGCAAGCTTCGCAGCCACTTTCGCAATGGGATAACCGGTGGCCTTTGACGCCAATGCCGATGATCGCGATACACGCGGGTTAATTTCAATGCCTACAACCTCTTCATAGTTATCGGGGTTCAACGCAAATTGCACATTGCACCCGCCAGCAAACTGACCAATGGAGTTCATCATCCTGATGGCCAGGTTGCGCATCAACTGATACGTAGTGTCTGGAAGTGTCATGGCCGGGGCAACAGTTATCGAATCGCCTGTGTGGATGCCCATCGGATCAAAGTTCTCGATCGAGCAGATGATAATCACATTACCAATGTTGTCGCGTAGCAATTCAAGCTCAAACTCTTTCCACCCTAGGATGCTTTGTTCCACCAGCACTTCATGGATGGGAGAAGCATGCAATCCGCGATTGAGCATTTCGTCAAATTCTTCAGCAGTGTTTACAAATCCTCCACCGGTTCCTCCCAACGTGTAGGATGGACGGATCACCAATGGAAATCCAATTTCCTGGGCAATTTCTTTTCCTTCCAAAAAGGAGGTGGCGGTAGAACCCTTACACACCATCACCCCGATTTCATTCATCTTCAACCTGAATTTCTCGCGGTCTTCGGTGGTTTCGATGGCGGCAATATCAACACCGATAATTTTTACTCCGTAGTTGTCCCAGATTCCAGCTTTATCACAATCGATACAGAGATTCAGGGCAGTTTGTCCTCCCATCGTAGGAAGCACCGCATCAATGTGGTGCTTTTCAAGAATTTCGCGGATGGATTTTTTTGTAAGCGGTTTCAGGTAAATGTGATCTGCCGTCACTTTATCCGTCATAATCGTAGCCGGATTGCTATTGATCAGGATCACTTCTATACCTTCTTCCCGCAGGGATCGGGCAGCCTGGGAACCCGCATAATCGAATTCACATGCCTGGCCAATGATAATGGGGCCGCTTCCAATGATTAGTACTGAGCGTATACTGCGATCTCTAGGCATTTCTAAGTGGTTGGGGTGGTCAAATTGGTGGCAAAAATAAGACAGAGAATTAGAAATGCCGTATTGAATAGGGATTTAAATTCCCTGTAAAACAAAAAAACCTTGATTGTGTATCAACCAAGGTTTTGTACGAAGTTTTAAATTGAATTATCGAGCAACAATAAATTTTTTCACAACAGCGCCTCCCCTATGCGCCACCTTTACCAAATAAACACCATTCGGTAAGCCTGTGGTATCAATCACTTGTTCGTGAACAGGACCTTCCATTTCAACGATCTTGTTTTGAAGGGGGCGTCCCAGCGGTGAAAGAATATGTAGCTCAAATTGATTTATCTCCTGGCTTTCGATCCGTAGTACAAGCTTATCATCCTTAACAGGGTTTGGATAGAGGTTAATGGATTGAATGAGTGTGGATGTTTCAAAACCCGTGACCAGATCCTGGATAAAGAGGTTATCAATAACCCACCCGTATCCATTTTTGTCAGCATCTGAGAATAATCTGAATCGAATAATCACATCATCGTCTGCAGAGAAATTACCGTTCTCCAACATATTAATCATACGTCTTTTAAACATGGCAGGGGTGCCGTTATTACCAAGGAGGTAAGCAGTATTCCATGCAGAAAAAGCCAATGCATCATAGCCTGTCAAAAAAGGCAGCCAATTGTTACCTCCATCTTTTGAACCTTCCACCACAACATAATCCTTGAATGCTGCTGTTCCAAATGCAGCGCTTCCCGGGTGATTCTCCACAATCACAATTTCATCGAAGCGGATGTAAGGATTATCGGCATCGATATTAATTGGTTTTTTAAGCGTGTAATTAAAGTTCGATGTTTGGTCAAGACCTTTTCCTTTCAGGTAAGGGCTGGTGGATTGAATGAGTCCATCCGCAAATCCGGCAGGTTGTGTTACTGAAAAGAAATTGCCAACAAAATCCGTAGTAGCGCTATTAAAATTGTTTGCATACGTTGAAACGGGTGTTCCAAATTCAATGATCGGCACTTCAATAAACCCATTTGGTGGGAAAATGCCAATATTGCCGGCATTGTCCTCAGCACTCACTTTGTATTTAACAACATCATTCAATGACAATGCAGAGACATCCAGATTGAGTGTAAAATTACTTTGTCCAGGAATAACTAAAAATTCTTCTGTATCGATTGGTTCATTATTTACTTGATAGTCAATCCAAAGTTTATTTAAACCACTTGCATCAGTTGCAACCGCTTCAATTGAAAGTTCATTATCACTCGTCAATAAATAATCGACATGATCATTCAACACCAAGGGGGGTGTGTCATCAATTTGAATTCGTAAGTTATCAATTGCCCAACCCCAGCCAGCTGCAAACGGATCGCTAAACAAGCGGAACCGTATCACTACTTCATCTCCTTCGTTAAAATTAGTTTGTAAATCCATTACGCGCGGCCTGTATAAAGTGGGGTCACCAACTGCAGTTGAGTTATTGCCATTTATCGCACTATTGTATTTTGCGAGCCAAGCAGCATCTGCACGGGAATCATATCCATTGGCAATGGGCATCCATGTCACACCACCATCTATAGAGCCTTCAACAACTACAAAGTCAAAGAAATCATCATCACCAAAAACAGTCCCATCATCACCGGGTTCTACCAAAACAATCTCATCAAATTTGATTGTAGCTTCCTCGGGCTTTACGCGTATTGGAATTTTTAACTGATACGTAAAGTTCAATCGATCGTTAGGAAATCCTGTTCCTTCCGGATATGGATGGGTTGTGTGAATCGCTGCACTTGCAAACCCAGTGGGTGTGGTTACACTGAAACCATCCCCAAAAAAATCGTTTGAGGGACTATCGAAATCATTGGAATAAGAATCCTGAGTAGGCTCTAAGCCAACCACATTCACAACAAAATAATCTGATTCAGGGGCTATAGTCTGATTTTGATTAGAAGAATTGTCGATTGCTGTTATTCTATATTTTATAACATCACCTACGTCAAGCCCTCCGTTAAAAGTAAGTGTGGCTGAATAGAGTGAATCAGGTGTGCCCGGTTGCATTGTGATGGGTGTTTGCGAAACATCATTGATTAAATAATCAACTCTAGCGGAGGCAATCTCTATGTTATCAGAAATTATTGCCTCTACAATCAATTCTGTGTCTGTGTCAAGTAGAAAGCCTTTTGGTGAATGTGTAATGCTTGGTGCTTGGGTATCAGGACCAGTACTAAAGTTGTGGTAGAATTGCTGAACTTCACCTCCGGGATCTTGCCGAACACCCGGCTTCGAAAAGGTTCTTCCCGCAGTATCATTTACTTTAATATAATAACCATAAGATCCTGGACTTCCGGTTCCCGGAATTGAAGCTGCAAATTCATTTGGAATGGCTGTAGCAGTCATTGCTAATTCGATATCATCTCCACCATTTGAATAAAAGATTTTAGGACTTAAAACAGCCCCCGCTTCAGAGGTAATCACTGCCTTCACAATATAGGGGCCATTTACATTTTCTGATCCTTTAAGAGGATTGTGATCGATTCGTGTATACACCCAACCCATGTCAGCAAGAATACCCCTTGTAATAGGACCCGGATCATGGATTGTTTCTGTAGCTCCGATTTGCGGTGTCATTAACGCATTATTTGTCCCATTATATAAAGACTCATCTAAGTGGCTAATACTGGATCCTCCATTAAAATTCGTGGGAGCGAATAGTTTGCCTCTTTGATTTCCATTGCCACTTAACACACTGGGTGAATTGAAAAATAATCCATTACTCGTTAACTGCGTTTTTAATAATGGTGAAGGAGAAGTGATATCAAGGTATAAATTTTGACCGCTCGTATTCTCAATAAACCGATCAAAAATTATGGATCGTGTTTGAATACCTACTGTTCCGTTTGTCGCAAGTCCATCATCAGGAACATCAAAAGTATCCACAATTCCAAGTCCATGACCAAGTTCGTGAAGCACTACAGTCACTAAATCATATTGACCGGGCGCAGGCGTCCCGGAAGTTTGAAGATACCAATTCGCACTGCTGCTAAAGTTAGCAAAGATGTCAGGCTCGGACGGGTCATTTAACTCGAACCCCGCCATTTTTTCTGCCAGCGCCACCGGATACCATGTGTTGAGTTTTTGCGCCCCCGGAAAATTTGTATAAAGTGTTCCCCAAATCGCAGAACCCAAAACCCCTTCGTTAAGTGATTGCCAAACAGCCGTTACCCGAATGGGAACGGGTGAAGATATCTGTGTCTCCCAAATTTCAACCGCATATTGAAAAGCTGCTTGCGCTTCAGGAGTAAATCCAAAATACGTTACTTCAAATGTTGCCGTCTTTGTCCTACCAACAGCATTTTCACGGAGTTTACGAAATGACTCTGGCGGAGGAATATGTGTTGAACGCTCTTCTCCGGCATAGCAGATGATAGAGCCTTTAGAATTAATCCGTTCTTGTTTTAACTGCTGACCTTCTACTCCCGATCCTGCAAGGAATATCAATACTATCCCCGCACCTATTTGTAGCCATTTCCCCATATTCCTAAATTAAAGAATATCAAATTTACAAATTTTCCCTTCATCGAAAAGAACTAAATCAACCCCCTCGACTTTAATTCCAGATACTTGTTAATGGTGTCTACTGAAAGGTTCTCGGGTGTAGTGAGGAGACTCTGGATGCCGTTTTTCTGTAGTTCTTTGGCGATTAGTTTTTTATCAAGGGAAAATTTTTCCGCTATCGCTTTCACATACACCTGCTTTAATGTGCCCGCTGGCTGAATGAGCACTTCCTTCATTTCTGTATTCTCAAAAAAGATCACTACCAACAAATGATACTTGGCCAGGCTTTTTAGAAAGGGAAGTTGCCGGTCCAAACTATAAATGGATTCAAAGTTGGTGAAAAGCAGCAACAAACTTCGCTGCGAAATTTTTCTTCTGACATGACTAAACAAAGTCGAAAAGTCCGATTCTTTGAACGCTGTCTTCTGATTGTACAACACCTCCAATATTTGTCCCATCTGATGATTGCGATTGCTCGCGGGAAGTGTCGTTCCGATTTTATGTTGAAAAGTAATGAGCCCGGCTTTATCAGATTTCTTTACCGCTATGTTCGAGATCACTAAGCTCGCATTGATGGCATAATCCAACAAGCTCATCCCGTTAAAAGGCATTTGCATCGTACGACCTTTATCAATCAGCGAGTAGACTTGTTGCGAGCGCTCATCCTGATAATTGTTTACCATCAGCTGTGGCTTTCGGGCTGTGGCTTTCCAATTGATTGTTCTGTAATCATCGCCAGCAACATATTCACGAATCCGCTCGAACTCCATGTTCTGGCCAATCCTGCGAATTTTTTTTATTCCAATATCTGTCAAACGATTGGAGATGGCCATCAATTCATACTTGCGCATTTGCAAATACGATGGGTAGACCGGAACAACTTTATCTTGTGAGAATTGATACCTTCTTGAAATTAATGCCAGCGGGGACGTTGCAAAAATGTTGACTGCGCCAAATGAATATTCCCCACGCTTCACCGGGCGTAGAAAATAATTGATGGACTTACTCTCACCTGATTTCAATTCATGATAAAACGACATGTCCCGGTTTTGAAACTGAAATGGGATCTCATCAATAATGGAAAGCGAAACATGGAAAGGATATCCATTTTCAATAAATATCCGAAGTTCATTGTCATCACCATTCGAAAGTTTCTCCGGTGTGAGACGATGCGCACGAATTCCTTTCTTGATCCGAAAAAGAATCAACAAATCAACCAGCAACAAAGCCAGGAGGATCAAGAACAAAGCTTTCGGAATAATGGTTGGCGTATCCAGGATAAACGTGGCAATAAAAACAAGCACCAACCCAATTACGAGTTGGAAGAAACGATTATTGAAATATAGTGCCCGGATAAATTTCATTACCGCGGCACTTCGATTTTATCAACGATCTGTTTTACCACATCGTCTGTTGTAATGCCTTCCATCTCTTTGTCGGGTGTTAACATGATCCGATGACGCAACACGGGTGCTGCCATGTCTTTAATATCCTCCGGGGTTACAAAATCGCGACCGTGAATAGCGGCATAAGCTTTTGCACTATTGAGGATCGCAATAGAAGCCCGGGGTGAAGCGCCTAAAAACAAAAATGGATTGTTTCGGGTTTCTTGAATAATGCTCGCGATGTAGTGTATCAAATTATCTTCTATGTGAATTTGCTGAACACTTGCGCGAAGGGATTTTATTTCATCAGCACCAAACACCACATTCACTTCTGAAAGCGGAGCCGCACCTTTTCTATTGTTATGGCCTTTCAAAATATCCAACTCTTGTTCAAAGGCAGGGTAGTGAACATTGATTTTAAAAAGAAAACGATCAAGTTGTGCCTCGGGTAAACGATATGTTCCTTCCTGTTCAATTGGGTTTTGCGTGGCCACCACTAAATATGGAAACTCCATCGCATACGCATTTCCATCAATGGTTACCTGTCGTTCTTCCATTACTTCGAAAAGTGCTGCCTGTGTTTTTGCAGGGGCACGATTGATTTCATCTATCAATATAATGTTCGAAAAAATGGGACCTTGTTTAAATTCAAAATCAGAGTTCTTTACATTAAACACCGTGGTGCCCAACACATCAGAAGGCATTAAATCGGGGGTGAATTGAATTCGGGAAAAACCTACATCAATAACGCGGGAGAGTAATTTTGCCGTAAGCGTTTTTGCAACTCCCGGAACACCTTCAATCAAAACATGCCCGTCTGCAAGGATCGCGGTGATTAAAAGTTTCACCATTTCTTCCTGGCCTACGATCACTTTTCCAATCTCCTGTTTTATTTTTTCAACTTGCGCATTCAATTGCGACAAGTCAATCCGGTTTTCAAATATTTTCTCTTCCATATTCCTTTATTGACGATTAAATTTTTCGATGCTCTTTGATAACGTGATTAATTCACTTTCAGTAATTGAGGTTTTGTTTTGAATATTCACTATCTGCTTAAAAATTGTGATCACTTTTTCTACATCATGGCCCGACTTTCTGGCAAGCGCATGCATTAGCATATCTGTTGGATGAAACAAATCCAGCAGGTAGTTCGACTTTACAGAATCCAGAAAGTACACAATTTTTTTCTCCGCAATGTTTTTAAAGTCCTTCCGCTGTAAATACAAATTCGCAATCGTGGAAATAAAGTCCAGTGTTGTATTGGCCAATGGTTTAATGATCGGGATAATTCGCTGTTTCCGTTTCGCTTCAAAAACCATAAACAAAAGTATCGAAAGTATAGTAAGGTAATATGCCCAGCGCAAGGGTTCATTTGAAAGGATAAAGCGCAAAGGTGTCCGTGCTTCCATTCTTCCCAAATGATAAAATTCAGAATGAACAAGCGGGCGTTTAGGCAAGTGCGATAACGAAGTCTCCACGAATCCGTAGTTATCGCCACTAAGCAAATGGAAATTGGCGAAGGCCATGGGGGTGGAGTTCAAATACAATGCTCCCTTTCCCCATTGCACCCGAATGGTAACCGGTAAACCATGTTCATTTACTGCCACAATGGATGTTCGTGCAGAATCGATTTCATCAAAGTAGGTATGGAAATTTTTATAAGGAAAAGCGTATTTTTTTTGGTTGAGAATTGTTGGGTTGGAGAAATGGAGTTCAGTTGAATCGCCAAGGTTCAAATTAAAAGCCGGATTGAATAACACATCATAGGTGTTGATTGACAGGGTGTCGGCAAATAATCCATAAAAATTTTTTGCGGATATAAATGCCACCCCCCCTTTATCAAGATTTTTTAGCAACGTTTTAACATCTTCCTCTCCCGGTATAAAGGTCGAAGAGATGCTTAAAAAATTTGCTTTGCCATCCAGTGAATCATACAATTCGTAGAGGGTAAAATTTGAATGTTCGACAACCGGAAATAGGTTATCAATCAATTGCCCTAATGCATACGCGCCATATGGATTTTTGTCATCGTGGTGAAACGTGATGCGCCAGTTAAATTCCCGTGGACTGAGGAGTTTGATCGTGAGATAAATTCCGATAGCAATGGCTAAGTAGGCGATATATTTCCAATCCTTTTTCACTTTGCTTGTCCGCGCCAGTTGTTAAATGTGTTTTGTGCTTTTGTGAAAACAGATTCGTTCACATCGAAATGTCCGTACCAGGCATATTCAAAAAAATAATTCAAATCATGGAAGCCTGGTTTTAGTTTTTCGGATTCCAGTTCATTGATGTAATCATGGTTTGTTTTGCCGGGCTCCCAATGGATCAGGTTTTTATCTGACAAAATTTTAAGTGCGTGCAAAAAGAGTAAACGAGTTGCTTCGCGGTATTCTTGCTTTGCCAATGCGTCCTTAATCCGTTTTTCAAAATCCACCTCATGAATGTTTTCTTCCAACACAACCGATTTTATAGGATTGATCGATTTGTTGGAGAGGAACATTTTCACCGCATCGATCTTCAACAACCATAAAATAACATATCCCAAAACTATTACGATGGCTACGTAAACAAGAATCTCTACCCAATCAGCGGATGCTCCTGCTTTAAATAAATACCGAAACAATTCGCCAAGCCAATGTTTAAAGCGTTCCCAGATACTCATGGCCGCAGGACCTGTTCCATAATTGAGATTGGGATCTGTTTTTAATTTCTCAAGGGCGGCTTCATCAAATTTTCGAAGATCAACTACTGTGCTGTCGTTGCCGACAACCAATGGCAATCGACTTTCGGTTGAATCTTGCTGTGCAAAAAGACCGAAAGGAATAAAAAGAAAAATCCAAAGATGTTTAATAATGTTCATCTGAAGGAGTTGATTCTGTAGGGGCTTGTCCGATCGTATCGATTTTTGACATGAGCCCACGCGATTCTTTTAATTCTACCAGGTTGAAATATTGAAAGCTTATTCCCACCAATGGAATTACATACAACAAAAAAGAAACAAGAAAATACAAAACAAAAAATGCATCATTCACCAATTCAGAAACAAGTGATGGTTCTTGAAAAGCTTCATTCTGAATAGTGTGCATCATTTTTACAGCAAACCCAATATACCACGGAATTAGAAATAAAGAGGAGATTGTGCTTTTAACAAAACCTGTAACAAAAATAACCCCGAACGTGCTCCACCACTTAGTTTTAATCAAATAAAAGGATCTGCTTACAGCGCTAAAGAATCCGATTTTCTCATACGCCCGAATAATAAAAATGAGCGACAAATTTATCCACACATAAGCAATCCCAACAAAAACCAATACTACGCCAAAGAAAATCAGTACGGGTGATTGGGAAAGTGCAAAAATGAAAATGGGAATTAGTATTACAAAATAAGACACTACCATAGCTATACCATAGAGGAACATTGTGCCCATGTACATGCCGATCGTACTTCGTACACGCAGCCAGATATCATTTACTTCTATCTTATTGGTTTTCTTCTCATCATATTCCAGAATGTAATTATAAACTACAGCTAACGTTAACCCCACGGCAACGAAACCAAAAATTGCAGCGCCAAGAATTTGTAACCAAAAACCTGCCGACATCAAATAGTTTTGCATCTCTTCCGCTGCAATAGGGCCACCTTGCATTCCCCCTGTTACAAAACCCATATAGTCACCATAAAAATTGCCAATCAAAATACTACTGAGCAACACTGGCGGGCCGGCAATGAACAATAAACTTTTAAACAGTGCTTTGAAGTTCTGCTTAATGAACTCAATTGTTGCGTTCATTTTTTTACTAAAGTCACGCGGCTTTGCAAACTCAATTGCTTTGAACGTTTCCATTCTTATACAGTTTATGGGGATAATACACGAAATAATAAAGGATCAAAAATGCAGAGAGAAAAATGATAATGGCTTTAAACAACACCGGCATAAAAGTATACCGCGTAATAAACGATTCAATAAATCCCGCAAGGATAAAAAGCGGGATAATACCGATAACGATTTTCATACCCCGCAATGCACCTTGCTTAAAAGATTCAAGCCGGGAGTACGTGCCCGGAAACAAAAAACTATTTCCCATTACAAAACCAGCTGCACCGGCTATCACGATGGAGGATAATTCTATGGTGCCATGCAACATGATAATCAAAACAGAATCCAACAACAGACCTTTTTGTGAAAACATGCTAAGGAAAGCGCCCACCATTATACCATTGCTAAACAATAGGAATCCAGAACCAATTGAAAATACTAATCCTGCAGCGAATGCAAAAAACGAAACGCGAACGTTGTTAAAAGTAATCGCAAAAAACATATCGGCTTCGCCCATTTTTCCATACACTGCCAATGGATTTCCATTCTCAATATTCTCCAGCGTCATGTTTACATAGTCATCACCCATAATCAATCGAATGAAGGTCTCATCATAGTGCGCAGAAACCGCACCCAGCAATCCAGCTACAACAAAAATGATCAACGCGTATAACAATTGCTTACGGTGTTCAAAAAGCAACTGTGGTAGTTCGTATTTCCAGAAGGTGATAAACCTACTTTTGTCTTCACGCTTATTTTTATAAATCTCCAGATGTATTTTCGATCCGAGATTGTTTAAATAAGTCGTGACGCGACTATTGGGATATTGGGTTTGCGCAAACGACAAGTCGTCTGTGATTTGTATAAAAACCTCAGCGACTTTATCGGGCGGTGCATTGCGGGAAGCTAATACGTGTTCAAATTGCTGCCAACGCTCCTGGTTACGCTTTACAAACGCGGCCTCTCTCACTCTATAACGTTTTTAAAAATTTTACATAGAAGCGTTTGAGACTTCAATCACTTTGTTCCAAACCCTAAACAAATTTCCAGAACAAATTTTTTCAATGTCTTCTGGCGAATATCCTCTTTTCAACAATACAAAAATCAAATTTGGATATTGTGATACATCTTTCAAACCGGTGGGCAATGAATCACCAACACCATCATAATCAGATCCAATTCCAACATGGTCGATGCCGATTAGTTTTACAACATGATCAATGTGGTCGGCTACCGTTTCCACATCTGCAAAGAGTGAAGGATTGTCTTTTCTGAATTGTTCAATGATTGGCGCTGCCAGCGAATCCCGCGTGGTCAAACCTTGCTCATCAAGCAACGCCCGCAATTTATCGCGATTGGCATTGTTTTGTTGTACAACAGCTGAATCAAGAAAGGTAGAACCAAAATTGATTTGGATCACTCCGCCATTTTCTTTCAGTGCAAGAATAAGGTCGTCTGACATGTTTCTTTCAAAACCCGGAGTAAAAGCCCGCGCAGAAGAATGCGATGCAATCACCGGTGCTTTCGTGATTTTAATCACATCGAAGAAAGTACTATCCGACACGTGCGAGATGTCTACCATAATTCCCACTTTGTTCATCTCGGCAACAACTTGTTCCCCGAAAGGGCTGAGGCCATTCCAGGTGCGTGTGGTGTCATACGATGAATCACAAATCAAATTGTCTTTTCCGTGTGTAAGTGTAACATACCGAATACCGCGATCAAAGAAATATTTTACGTTTGCAAGATCATCACCAATCGGAGCTCCATTTTCCATCCCCATGGGCAAGGAAACGATTCCTTTTTTGAAATGCTCTTCTATTTGGCTTGGTGTGGTTGCAATTGCAAATTTATCAGGATGTGCTGCTGCAATTCCGGTGACCATATCAATTAATGTGTCGGCAAGCTCTTTTGCACCTCCAGTAACCTGGTAGGAAGAAGGAATATAAATGGACATAAAAGGAGCATCCAGACCGCCTTTCTTGGCACGTTCAAAATCAAAATCGCCTTCGGTTGTGCTTATGGGAATCCCCATGTATTCACGTTCCAATCGGAAGTTCTTTACCTTTAGCCTGTACGGCAGATCAACATGACCATCGGTGATGATATAAGCATGTGCCAGCGAATCCGCTACGATACGCAGTTGATCATCCGGCATTTCGGCATAATCAACAGGTGTGTCTTTGGCACATCTTACGAAAACGATTGCAGTGACAATAAAAAGGAGATGTTTTAACCTCATTGTTTCAAAAATTGATTTACAGTAATAATATTGCTGAAAAGTAGGGGATTTTTAGTTCGATGCCAACAGTAAGTATACAAACGACCCAGAATGTTTTTATTCACTATCCGGCCGCCAGCCTGGGTGACCGCATTTTGGCCTACTTTATTGATGCGTTGATAATGGTTGCTTACCTGATTGCGGTTATTATCCTCTTGGTTCAAACAGAAACCAACTCAACGGCAATCATCCTTTCTGCCATTTCCATACCCACACTTTTGTACCATCTTCTTTTCGAAATCTTTATGGACGGTCAAAGCCCGGGAAAAAAACAGATGGGAATAAAGGTTGTTAAAATTGATGGATCGCCCGGAACCATTGGAAGCTATATCGTTCGCTGGTTGATCCGTATCATAGAAGTGGATATTATGTCGGGCGCTGTTGCCATGATTGTAATTGCGGCCGGTGGCAAAGGCCAACGGCTTGGTGATATGGCTGCGGGCACCACTGTGGTAAAACTTGTACAGCAGAAAGAAGTGACCTCCAAAGAAATTTTCACCATTGCGGAAGAAAATTATATCCCTACCTTTTCACAGGTGCTTCAATTGAATGATAGTGATATCGAAATCATAAACCAGGCATTGCGTGTCAATAGAAATACAGGAAACTCCAAACCCGTATTGGCGATTACCGAAAAAATAAAAAAACTTCTCGGTGTTGAGTCGGATATGCCACCCGTAAAATTTCTCTATACAATAGTAAAGGACTATGGGTATTACACCAGTAAACTCTAAATGAAAGCCGAAGAAAAACTTTTCAGCAGGGCGCAGCTTGCCTTGCGCAATGGCCAGGATAAACCCGAAGTATGGGTGGCACTGCGTGGGGTTATTTATGATGTTAGCAAGTCACGTCTTTGGAACAAAGGCAAACATTATGAGCATTGGGCCGGTCAGGATTTGACAGATGAATTGCCCGATGCACCGCATAATGAAAAGGTTTTTGATAAATTTAAGGTTGTGGGAAAACTCACCGATTAACAAAATAAAAAAAAGATGATTTTAATAGCAGATAGTGGCGGGTCAAAAACTGACTGGAGGTTGCTTCACAAAGATGGAACCATTTCGCAAGCCAGCGCCCCCGGCTTCAATCCCTATTATCAATCCATTGACGATCTTAAGAAAAGCATTAAAGATGTTTTGATGCCCGAGGTTTCAGAATCGGTGAGCAAAATCTACTTCTATGGCGCGGGTGTATCTTCTGAGAAGAATCAGCAAACGGTAAACAAAGCTATCCTTGAATTTTTCCCGGAGGCTACTGTTGAGATCGGCTGGGATTTATTGGCCTCTGCGCGTGCGCTCTGCGGACATGAGAAAGGTATTGCCTGTATTATGGGAACAGGATCAAACTCGTGTTTATATGATGGTAAAAAAATCATTGGCAATGTTGCCAACCTGGGTTGGATATTGGCCGATGAAGGATCTGGATGTTCCCTGGGAAAACAATTGGTGGTAGATTATCTGCGCGAAGTAATGCCCTCCCCGTTAGCGGAGCAATTTAAAAAACGCTTTCCGTGGGAACGGGAAGAAATACTGGAACGTGTGTACCAGCATGACCGGCCGAGTGCATTTCTGGCCAGCTTTGCCAAGTTTATTTTCCAACACAAGGCTGATCCGTATTGTTATAAACTTGTGTATCGGGCGTTTTCTGATTTCTATGAAAACAATGTGATGAAATACCCCGATTACCAAAACCTTCAGGTTCATTTTTCAGGATCGATCGCATTTTACTTTAGCGACTTGCTCCGTCAGGTGGCAAATGATAAAGGGATTACCGTTAAAAATATTCTTGAAGGGCCAATTGCAGGGCTTACCTTATTCCACCAACAAGAATTATAAGTATGAATACAACAGAAGCTTCTTCTTTCTACGATAAGCTTGAAGATATGACGATTCAGGAACTGCTGGTCAATATCAATAAAGAAGATCAGCGTGTGCCGGATGCAATCGAAAAATGTATTCCTGCCATTGAAGAATTAGTAACTGCCCTGGTTGAAAAAATGAAATCGGGAGGAAGGTTATTCTACATCGGAGCAGGCACAAGTGGCCGGCTGGGGATAGTAGATGCTTCGGAAATACCGCCTACCTATGGGTTTCCTCACGGTCGTGTTGTGGGTATTATTGCCGGTGGCGACAAAGCGATTCGGAAAGCGGTTGAGTTTGCAGAAGACGACATCAACCAGGCATGGAAAGATTTGGCACCGTATAAGATTACATCACATGATTTCTTGATTGGAATTGCTGCCAGCGGCCGCACACCTTATGTAGTTGGGGGATTGAAGGAAGCACAGGCGAATGGGATTTTAACCGGGAGCATTACGTGCAATGCCGGATCAGTGGTTTCGCGGTATGCAAACTTTCCTGTTGAAGTTGTAGTAGGGCCGGAGTTTGTGACGGGCAGCACACGCATGAAAGCAGGTACTGCACAAAAACTTGTGCTCAACATGATCTCTACAACCACGATGATCAAACTTGGCAAAATCCGGGGGAACAAAATGGTGGACATGCAACTGTCGAACAACAAGCTTGTAGACCGTGGTGTAAAAATGATTATGCACGAACTGGGAATCGAAGCCCCAGAAGCGGAAGCATTACTAAAGAAGTTTGGCTCCGTTCGTGGTGCCATCGAAGGAAAAAAAGAATAGCTAGAGTAAACTTAATTGAACATCCCCCACCAGGGAGTCAACAGGAACGAGGTATAACCGTTTCGTCTTCATTTCCCGACAAACAACACGCGTTCTTCTCAATTTTCCCTTTTTGAAATATTTGCCTTGAAGCCTGAAAACACTTCCTTCAGCTATTTCCGACAATTGAACGCTGTTGGAGTGCTCAGGGTCATATTTGCGCAGGCTATTGGTAAGGGCGGTGTCGGCAAATGAACTTGCCTTCGGATCGGCCATATGCCGTTTAAGCTCATGTAATATTTCGGGCGGAAATGCACTTTCTGAAAGTAAGGGCTGCATCAAACACTTAAATTCATCTTTCCACTCTCGTCCATGCGGCTCTACCCTGCTCCCCTGCTTTTTGTGTACAACCAGGTGCGCAACTTCATGCACATAGGTTAAAAGAAAGAGATACGGGTTCAAATCGTTGTTGAGGGTAATCATGGGTGATTTCCCTCTTGGGGCGCAGAAATCGCCCACTTTTGAAGAGCGTCTTTTTGTAAGTTTTAAATCAAAAGGAAATTGGTTCCATAAGGAAAAACAATACTCCACGGTAGAAGCGGGAAGGTGGGCGGAAAGTATGGAAAGAATGCTTTTCAGAGCCATAGGCACAAAAAAAAGGCTTTAATCTAATATTAAAGCCTTTTAAACGAATAAGTTTTAAGCTTATTCAGCTGCAGTTGTGTCAGCTTCTACTTCAGTAGTATCAACTTCTACTGGTTCTTCAACAGCTGGTTCTTCAACTACTTCTTCTGTAGTTTCTTCCGTAGCTTCAGTTTCAGTGCTAGCACCTCCACAAGCAACGAATGCAAATGCGAAAGCAGCTACCATCAAGAATGCAAATAATTTTTTCATAGTTTACAGGTTTTTAAAAATTCATTGCAAATATAAGATGAATTGAATTGAATGTTAAGGCCTTGTAAGAAAATTATTTTTTTCTGAAGATCAACCGTACAGGAACCCCTTCAAAATCAAAGTGTGAACGGAGTTTATTCTCCAGGTAGCGTTGATAAGCAGTTTGAATGTATTGCGGAAGATTACAAAAGAATGCAAACGATGGATATCGTCCTTTTACTTGGGTGATGTACTTTATCTGGATAAATTTTCCCTTTATAGCAGGTGGCGGATAGTGGGCGATTTCCCTTAGCATTGTATCATTTAAAAGTGATGTGGAAATTTTTTTGGTTTTGTTTTCAAACACTTCCACAGCTTTCTCCATCACCTGAAAAATCCGTTGTTTCGTTAAAACGGAAGCAAAAATCACGGGTATATAATCAATAGGAGCTAATTTTTCCAAAATGGATTTCTTGAATGCCTCTGAGGTTTTGGAATCTTTCTCCACCAAATCCCATTTGTTTACCATAATCACCATCCCTTTTCCTTGCCGATGTGCCAGCGTGATGATGTTCACATCCTGTGATTCAATTCCCTGGGAAGCATCAATTAAAAAAATACACACATCACTTTCTTCCAATGCACGAAGGGATCGAAGCACAGAATAGAATTCTATGTCTTCCCGCACTTTCGATTTTTTTCGAATTCCCGCAGTATCAATCAGGATAAAATTCTTACCATACATTTTATAGTAAGTATGAATCGCATCGCGCGTAGTTCCTGCTTCATCCGTTACAATGCTTCGCTCGTTTCCGATCAACGCATTCAAAAAAGAAGACTTGCCTACATTCGGTTTTCCGAGAATGGCAATTTTCGGAATTCCGGCATCCGGATCTTCCACACCTTCGGATGGCAGCACTTCAATCAACGCATCCAACAACTCACCAGTGCCGCTGCCATTTTCAGAACTCAACGGATAAATCTCTCCCAGTCCCAGCTCATAAAATTCAACAGCCGAAGCTGCCTTCTCAGGTGAATCGGATTTATTGGCCGCGATAAAAATCGGTTTTTTGGAGGTTCGCAAAATGTTCGCAAAGTCTTTATCAAAACCCGTAAGGCCATCGCGCACATCGACCATGAAAATAATGGCATCAGACTCTTCAATGGCAATCGAAACTTGTTTCCGAATTTCCCCTTCAAATTTATCTTCCGAACCAGTTACATATCCACCGGTGTCGATAATCGTAAAATATTTGCCACACCATTCGCCATAGCCATAATGTCGGTCACGTGTTACCCCGGCCTCATCATCCATAATGGCCTGTCTTTTTTCAACCAACCTGTTAAAGAGTGTTGATTTGCCAACATTTGGCCTTCCTACTATTGCAACAATATTTGACATGTATTCTTTACTTTTTAATCGAGATAACCAAAATTCCTGAGTCTGCTTTTTTCTTTCCGCCAGTTGTCAGCAACTTTCACATGCGTTTCCAAAAAAACTTTCTTTTTAAAGAATTGCTCCATATCCAATCGGGCTTCCGTTCCGACTTTCTTTAATAAACTCCCACCTTTTCCAATGATGATTCCTTTTTGGGATTTCCGTTCGATAAAAATCTCAGCCCGAATGCGAATAATTTTTTCTTCATCCTTAAACTCAGTGATGATCACTTCAGTACTATAAGGAATCTCCTGTTGATAGGTGAAGAATATTTTTTCACGCACGATCTCTGCCGCGAAAAAACGTTCTGTCCGATCACTGATATCTCCTTCTGGATAAAAGGGCGGATGCACGGGAATGTAACTGATAATCTTTTCAAAAAGCTCAGG
>JBGTGG010000004.1:0-19353 GCA_041746855.1 Cyclobacteriaceae bacterium
CATTTATCAATCACCAACCCTATAGAATGGAGATGATGAATGCCATGATGGAGAATGACAGTTGCAGAAACATGATGGGTGAAAGAATGATGGGACGGCCCGAAATGATGGGGATGATGATGAAAGACCCAACAAGAATGAAGGGTTCAATGGACCATATGGTGACCATGGCAGCTTCAGATTCTACAACGTTTAATACCATGGTTCAAATGATGAAAGACAAACCGGAAATGTGGAATAAGGTCATGAAAATGAATACCTCTAAAACCAAAACCAACTAATATCATGCACGATACTATTCGGCATTGGGGAATGGGTTGGAAAATGTGTGAATGATGTAATTTATTACTGAAGTTATGAAACAAAATATAGAGTGCTAAGACATAACTTCCTATCTCAAATTCAAACGATTACAATATTATCAAAACATAAATAAATAATAATAACTTAAAAAAAACAATCATGGGAAATTTACTTTACATCATAGCGGTAATTTTAATTATTGGCTGGGCAATCGGATTTTTTGCTTTTCAAGTCGGTTGGTTTATACATTTAGTGCTTGTTGTTGCAGTTATCGCAATAGTTTTTAAACTAATTCAAGGCAAATAAATAACTATAATTCAATGTCGATTACCTGAAAGGTTCTCTTTCAGTTAATCGACAAATTCTATAATTAATATATCTCTTCTGTAGTCTTTCTGACGATAGCTGAAAAAGTGAAGTTATCGAATAATATTTTTGGCACCTAAAAAAACCACAGAGGAGATAATACGATTCACAGTTCGAATATTGTTGATGGATTTTATGATTGTGAAGAGTTTAACAATACTTTTCTTCATAGAGATTTGGAGTAAAAATTTATCGAATTATTCACCTTATAATGTTTTGCATAGGCCAGAGTAGTAATTGCGACTGGAAGCAGTGGAGTGATTGGCTTACCCTTAATTCATAATCGAGCTGCCTACTAATAATGGCGAATATATAATAGTACAATGAAAGAGGACATACAAGAGCAAGTGGCGGAACCAGTACAAACAGTAGTACAAAAGTTAGAAGGTTGGCTTGATACCTTCATCAGCATGCTTCCCAATATGGCAGTGACCTTGTTGCTATTGATCATTTTTCTTGTGCTTGCCAAATTTGGAAGTAAACTGTTTAGAAAACTTTTCTACAAAGCATCCAATAACGAAGCATTGGGAAATCTGTTTTCCACTGTAATTTATGCTACAATCCTGAGCATTGGGTTTTTTATTATGCTTGGCGTGCTCGGGTTGGATAAGGCTGTAACCTCATTACTCGCAGGAATTGGTGTGATCGGTTTGGCATTGGGTTTTGCTTTTCAGGATATCGCTGCAAATTTTGTTTCGGGTATTATCCTTGCCTTTAGAAGACCTTGTAAAATAGGGGACATAATAGAAGTAAAGGATATTATGGGCAAGGTTACTAGAACCAACTTGCGGGTTACAATAGTTGAGACTTTCCAGGGCCAGGAAGTTCACATTCCAAATAAAGACATATTACAGGGTGCACTTTACAATTTTTCTGTTTTAGAAAAAAGGCGTATTGATATAGCTGTAGGCGTTTCTTACGGAGAAGATCTTGAGAAAGTTGAAGAGGTTGTATTGAGCGCAATTAAAAATATGGAGGGGGTGATAGATCATGATAAGATCGTTTTTGATTACTCTGAATTCGACTCCAGTTCAATCAATTTTAATATTCGGTTTTGGATCGAATACCCCGGCCAACTCGGCTACTTTACGATGAGAAGCAAAGCCATCAAAACGATTAAAAGCACATTTGATGAACACGGTATTACCATTCCTTTTCCAATTCGCACCTTGGACTTTGGCATCAAAGGCGGGCAAAAACTCTCCCAAATGAAATTGAATATGAATGGAGTAACAAAAGAAGTGAGTACAGAATAGTTTAATACATCTACGATTATTAACTCTCTATTTTGTGAGATTAGAGAAGAAAATCAATGACAAAATCAAGGGGTTAATTCTAGCCATTCTATTTTAACCTAAGAGGCCTCTATATAAAAAGAATGCGATGGGAACAAGTATCAGATTATGGCTTAAGTACCATCAGAACAAAATAGTAAACAGTATTGCGTTTTATCCTGTGATAATGGTAATAGCATTTCTGGTGCTTTCCATATTGAGCATTACGTTTGATTTTTCTGAAATAGGCATGCAAATAAAATCTCATTTGCAAAGGCTCAGTTTGCGGGATGCCTCTACGGCTCGTAGCATTATATCTTCTATTACAGCAGGAATTTTTACGTTGACCGTGTTCAGCTTTTCCATGGTAATGATTGTACTGAATCAGACTGCCTCTCAATTAAGCAACCGAATTTTAGACAGGCTGATTGGTAGCCGTTTCCAGCAGTTGGTATTAGGTGTTTATGTAGGCACAATTATATATTCTTTATTTCTTTTAAGTACAATTAGAGATATAGATCAAGGTATTCAGATTCCTGCACTCAGCACTTATTTGCTCATAATACTTACTGTTTTGGATATATTTCTTTTCATCTATTTTTTACATTTCATCACCCAATCTGTAAAGTATGAGGTAATCATACAGCGTATCTTAGAAGACACAAAAACTTCATTAGAGCAAGCCTGTAAATTAGAGCAACCGCCTTCGGAAACCATACCAATTGAAAGTGAACACCTAATTACAGCTACTAAATCTGGCATTTATCAGGGTTTTGATACACACATTTTATTGGGCATTTGTGATGATAACAAGTGCGTTTTACAGTTGATGCAAGCGCCAGGCACCTTTGTTTTAATAGGGGTACCGGTTATTAAAGCAAACAAGAATTTACCTGCTGAAATAATAAAAAAAATACAAGAAGAGGTGTATTTACGATCCAGTGAAACGGTTAAAGAGAATTACTTTTTTGGCTTTCGCCAATTGACGGAAATGGCTGTTAAGGCGCTGAGCACCGGCATCAATGATCCGGGAACTGCCATAGAAAGTATAAGAGCATTGTTCCAGTTATATGCCTACAGGGTAAGTTTTTTTCCGAAAAATACAATTAAGAATAAAGAATTGCAGGTAAAGATTATTGTGAAAGAATTGACTTTTGATCAAATATTTAAAGACACGATTTACCCAATTTGGGACTATGGCAAAGAAGACCGCATGGTTCAAAATGAACTTCATCATTTGCTAGAAATTTTTCTAATAGCGGCTCCCAATGCAAAAATTGCATGGACATTATTACATAAAGTAAAACTGAAATTGAACGATTCAGAACAAAAAGAAAAAAACGATTAATTATTTTTTAATGAATGGGTGTTAAGCAATCATCCGTTCTCCACAGAATAGAAGAGACAATGAAAGATAAAGATGAAGTAGTAATTGTGACCGGAAGCAGCGGAATGATAGGCTCGGCCTTAATTCATAAGCTTGCAGAAAAATACCATGTTATTGGATTTGACCATGATGGCTACCCTTTCCCACCGGCAGAGGCAGAATGTGTAAGTGTGGACCTCACCAGCGATGACCGAATGGCCTTCGCATTCAAAAGGGTTCGCTACGCTTATGGCAACAAGATAGCTTCGGTTATACATCTGGCTGCCTATTATGAATTCTTAGGAGAACCTTCTGATCTCTATGATAAAGTGACCGTAAAAGGCACTGAACGAATGTTAAAATATTTGCAGGATTTTGAAGTTGAACAGTTCGTTTTTTCAAGCAGCATGTTGATTTATAAACCCACCTCCCCAGGTGTTTTAATTACTGAAGAATCTCCTTTACTACCTAAATGGGATTACCCGAAATCGAAAGTTACTACCGAAAAAGTTATGCATGAAAAGCGGGGTGAAATTCCAATCGTGATGATGCGCATTGCGGGGGTATATAGTGAAGAAGGTAATTCAATCCCCATCACCAATCAAGTTCAGCGCATCTATGAAAAACAATTATCAGCGAAACTTTATCCAGCAAATACTGCCCATGGTAGCACCTATGTGCATCGAGATGATGTTATTGATGCTATTGCCTTGGCTATTGAAAAAAGGAATGACCTTCCAAAGGAAGTTGCGTTGAATATTGGCGATGACGAAACCCTGAGCTATAAGGAATTACAAGACATTATTAGTACAGAAATTCAAGGTAAAAAAATGCCCATCATTGCTATTCCAAAATGGTTTGCCAAAGCTGGGGCATTCTTGCTAAATCTTTTCGGCAAAGCTTTTATCAAACCTTGGATGATCGACTTGGCCGATGACCATTTTGAAATGGACAGTTCCAAGGCTAAAAAGTTATTAGGATGGAAACCCAAACATGGTTTGCGCGATACCTTGCCTAAAATGATTAAAAACTTAAAGGCCGATCCTAAGAAATTCTATCAAGTTAACAAACTTAAATAACTGGATAAATCATGGATGATCATTCTAAAAAAATGGAGAGTATGGGCTCGCGAGGTGTAACCCGCCCCATGATGGATATGAAAAAGCATGACGCCATGAAGGGCCATGATCACATGGACATGAGTGCAGACGATCGCATGAAAATGCTGAACGATCACCACAAACAAACGCTCTGGGTCTACTGGACTATTGTATTGTTGGGCTTTTGGATGATCGCCTCACCACTCACTTTTGATTATGGCAAGAATGTGGTAGCACCTGCCGGTGGAAGACCTGTGTGGCTTTCACTTGGTGACCGCATTGCTGCCATGCATTGGAGCGACATCATCAGTGGCTTGTTACTTATAATTTTTGGTTGGCGATCACTTAGGCCTAATCGACCTTATAGTGTTTGGATCATTTGTTTTATCGGGATCTGGATCAGCATGGCTCCGCTCATTTTTTGGGCGCCAACGGCCGTAGCGTATTATAACAGTACCATGGTAGGGGCCTTAATTATTGCCTTATCAATTCTCATTCCCGGTATGCCTAACATGATCATGTTTATGAAAATGGGTGGAAATGTTCCAACAGGGTGGAGTTATAATCCTTCCAGTTGGCCGCAACGTTCTCTTATGATTGGCCTGGCATTTATCGGGTGGCTGGCTTCTCGTTATTTGGGAGCATTTCAATTAGGTTATGTTGATACTGCCTGGGATCCATTTTTTGGAGATGGCACCCTAAGCGTTTTAAACTCTGATATGTCACATAGCTGGCCGATTTCAGATGCAGCCCTGGGTACGCTCGCGTACACCTTGGAATTTCTAATGGGATTTATGGGGGGTACTTCCCGATGGCGAACGATGCCTTGGATGGTCACCTTTTTTGGTATTTTGGTTATTCCACTAGGTTTGGTGAGTATATTCTTAGTGATTTCTCAGCCACTTACCGTAGGTGCCTGGTGTACCCTCTGTCTGTTTTCTGCCATCATTATGCTACCCATGATTCCATTACAAATTGATGAAGTCATAGCCATGTGGCAACACATGGTGCAGCGCAAGCAAAAAGGTGATGCGCTTTGGAAAGTATTTTGGAAAGGTGGCGATGCACTTTCTACTGAACACGATCAGCGTTCTCCTGAATTAGCAACATTTGTTGACCAGCCGTGGGCGGTTTTCAAAGCATCTATATGGGGAATGACTTCTCCTTGGTCATTGACGGTTTCTGCAATTATTGGCTTATGGCTGATGATTTCACCTACAGTTTTCGGAATTAAAATTGATACCTCCGCTGCTAATTTGAATCACTTAGGAGGAGCACTCGTGATCGTTTTTGCGGTAGTGGCTATGGCCGAAGTACTGAGAAGCTTTCGCTATTTCAACACATTATTAGGGCTGGCGCTTGTGGTGATCCCCTGGTTGATACAGGATAGCCATACAGCACTTACGATTAGCACAAGCCTTGCCGGACTTATCCTTATGGCACTTTCCTTTTCAAAAGGAAAAATCAAAGAAACGTATGGGCTTTGGGATAAATATGTGGTGTGAAAAAAGATTTGTACGTGAATACGGTATGGACATTTGCAATCACCCAGAAATAAAAGCTTAGAACAGTTCAAAGTATATTCATAGTAAATGCTCCTGCTTGATGGTCTTATTTTCGTACATCACTAAAGAGTTTCTGATATCCTTAAAAAAATCAATGAAATTTAACTTCACACTTGCCCTTACGACTTTCGTTGCAATCATATTTTCCGGAAAGCCGTCTTTAGCACAAACGGACACTGCTGTCTATCATCTAGTCCTTAAGCAGGAAATGACAAATAAAACTGGGAAACAAGTGATAGGCATGACGATCAATGGAGAAATACCTGGCCCTGTTCTCCGATTTCAAGAGGGTGGTTATGCAGTCATATATGTCAAGAATGAAATGAGTGTGGAAACATCTGTACACTGGCATGGGATATTATTGCCTAATTTTTTTGATGGCGTACCTTATTTAACAACACCTCCTATCAAGCCGGGCCAAACACAGAAATACGAATTTCCACTAAAGCAATCGGGTACGTATTGGTACCACTCCCATACGATGCTGCAAGAACAAAGCGGAGTGTACGGTTCAATTGTCATCGATCCAAAAGAAAAAACACTTGCGTACGATCAGGAGTTGGTGCTGGTTCTTTCGGATTGGACCAATCAGAAACCAATGAATGTGTTACGGAATTTAAAACGTGGTAATGAATGGTACAGTATTAAAAAGGGTACTACCACTCCGCTGAACCGTGTCATTGCACGAGGCGCTTTTGGTGCCCAGCTTAATTTCTGGAAACAACGCATGGAAGGAATGGATATCGCGGATATATATTACCCAGCCTTTCTTGCCAATGGTCAACAATCACAAGAGTATCCGCAATTTAAACCCGGGGAAAAAGTGAGGTTGAGAATTATCAATGGTTCAGCCTCTTCTCAATTCTGGTTGACTTTCGGGGGTGAGGATCCATTGTTAGTATCTGCCGATGGTCTCGATGTGGTTCCGATAAAACGCAACAAGACTTTTATTGCCATCGCAGAAACCTATGATTTTATTGTAACTACTCCAACGGGTAAAAAAATTGAACTCCGTGCTATGGCACAGGATGGTTCGGGGTTTACTACTGTATTGTTGGGACAAGGTGAACTATTGAAAGCTCCTATTGTGCCCAAGCCGGATCAGATTGGGATGATGAAGCAAATGGCTAAAATGAAAATGCGCATGGGCGCTCCTGCACTTAAGTTTAAGCCGAAGGATGAAGATGCCCATAAAATGAAAGCAAACTGGGGAATGAAAATGGATGACCACAACGAAATGCAAGGAATGGATGACGCCCAGATGGGGCAGGAGGAGAAAATGGAAGATGCAGCGGGAATGAAGATGAACATGGATAAAGACACATCGCAAATGGATATGAACACGATGGATCACAGCATGCACAACATGGAAGAGGATAAGAAAATGGAAGGAATGAACATGAATGCCGATTCGGAGATGGAAATGGACGGCATGCAAGGCATGAACATGTTTGCAGAATATAACTATGACTACCTGAAATCACCAGAAAATACAACCTATGCAAAAGATATTTCTGTAAAGGAAATTCTGTTGAACCTCACCGGTAATATGCAACGCTATGTGTGGAGTATGAATGGTGTATCGCTATCGGAAACTGACAATATTAAAATCAATCAAAATGAAGTCACGCGCATTACGTTGAATAACCTGACCATGATGCACCACCCCATGCATTTGCATGGCCACTTCTTTAGGGTGATTAATAAAAATGGTGAATACTCTCCGCTAAAGCATACGGTGAATGTGCCACCCATGCAGCAAGTGACAATAGAATTTTATAGTAATGAATACGGTGACTGGTTTTTTCATTGCCATGTCCTCTACCACATGATGGGTGGAATGGCGCGAGTATTTAGCTATGGTACACCACGCGATGCACGATTGGAGGGATCGCCAGTTTCAAAATTAATTCATGAAACGAATCAATACTATAACTGGGGAATGGTGGATGTGGCCTCACACATGACAGAGATCAACTTAGTATCTTCAAATATTCGCAATCAGTTTAATGTCGGTTTGGAATATGGTTGGAAAAATATGGAAGCTGAAGTTTCATATGAGCGATACCTCTATGATTACTTTCGGGTATTTGTTGGGGTGAATACCGAAAATGAAGCGGAAAATGGTTTGAATAATTTTACCACTACCGCTATTGCCGGTATACGGTTTTTTACCCCCTATCGGTTCAACCTCGATGTACGCGTAGACAACCAACTCCGTTTTGAAATCAGGCTCAGTCGATCCATCATGATTTTTCCACGAACTATTTTATTTGGTGCGTATGAGTACCGTTCGGATTTTGGAATCGTAAATGATTTAACTGAGCAAGGAAAAGATGTCCAATATAAAGGTGAAATAACATGGTCAGCTGGCTTGGAATATTTTCTTTCTAGAAATTTTTCTTTGATGGGTAGTTACGACAATAGGTTTGGTGGTGGTGGTGGGTTGTCCATCAGATTTTGAAAATTATACTAAGTGAGATTGAATACATCAGCAAGAATAATTTACAACTTTTAAAATCAAATGGCAGGAGAATCTAAAATAGTAATTTATATCGCGTTATGTGCTAACGTTGTAATTGCCGTAATTAAATTTATTGCCGCTGCTTTCACAGGAAGTTCGTCCATGCTTTCCGAAGGTATTCACAGCACGGTTGACTCAACAAATCAACTGCTACTACTTTTAGGAATCCATAAAAGCAAAAAACTCCCGGATGATACACATCCTTTCGGCTATGGGAAGGAACTTTATTTCTGGACACTCATTGTTTCTGTGCTAATATTTGGTATTGGTGGTGGAATGTCGATCTATGAAGGTATCATCCATATCCGTCATCCTGAACCATTGCATGAACCTACATGGAATTATATTGTTCTCGGTTGCGCAGCACTTTTCGAAGGAATATCATTTGTAATTACGATCAGGAAATTTATTGATAGACATGGAAGAAAAAATATCTGGCGCAATCTCCGCGGTAGCAAAGACCCAACCCTATTTGTAATTATTTATGAAGAAGGAGCAGCGCTTGTGGGGTTATTGATTGCTTTCTGTGGGATTTTTTTAGCTAATTATTTCCAGCTTCCGGTCATCGATGGCATTGCTTCCATTTTGATAGGGCTATTGCTTGCCATTGTTGCTGTCATTTTAATCATAGAGAGCAGGAATCTTCTAATTGGAGAAAGTGCTTACAAGGAAAAAGTAGAGGGCATTTCTGAAATTGTAAATGGTGATGATGATGTGTACAAATTACGCAAACCGCTTACCATGCAAATGGGTCCGGAAGAAGTGCTACTTGCGCTGGACGTGAATTTCAAAGCAGAGATTAACAGCGAGCAAATTATGCTGGCAGTGCAACGGTTAGAGAAAAAGATAATGGCAAAATATCCAGATGTAAAAGAAATATTTATAGAAGCAAGAAATCTAAGAAAGAACGTGGATAAAGAAATAAATAACCAACAGGATCAGCCTTAATGTAACCTGTGACATATGTAATCTTATCTGCAATTAGTATAATAAGAAGCGCTGATAAGTATCATAACTTCGCTTTCTACGATAAACAAAAACTAAAATAAAAATCATGGACACAAAATTAAAAAACTCCTTTTACACAACTTGCGAAATACTAACCATGATGCTACTGTTAAGCTTCCCATCATTCGGGCAAGAAGCAAACGTAACAGAAGCTTCATGCACGATAGAACCTACTCAGGGTAATAAAGTAAAAGGAACCGTTACGTTCACACAGACTGCAGAAGGAGTAAAAATAGTAGCGGACTTGACGGGGCTAACACCAGGCAAGCATGGTTTTCATATCCATGAATTTGGTGATTGTTCCGCTCCAGACGGAAGCTCTGCGGGTGGCCATTTTAATCCCGACAGTAAAAACCATGGGGCACTTACAGATGCTAATCGGCACGTAGGTGATATGGGAAATATAATGGCCGATGCTTCAGGCAATTCACACATGGAGTTTACTGATAAAATGATGACGCTAAATGGCGATACGTCAATCATCAACAAAGGACTAATTGTTCACAAAAATGTGGATGATTTGAAGACACAACCAACGGGCAATGCCGGACCTAGAGAAGGTTGTGGTACCATCATCATTTCGAAACAAAATTGATTGGACTACCCGACACAATGTAAGTAAGTTGACAAATTTTGAACGCACGAAAGCGGTCTGTCTGATCCTTTTAATTGTTAACGCTAAAAAAACACAGCTTTGAAAAAAGAAGTCGACATCTCGCTAGCGCAAAATATTTTTAGAATACTATTGGCGCTATTTATGGTTTTTGCAGGCTTTAGTCATCTTACTTTTAATCGTATCGATTTTCAGGCTCAAGTTCCTGATTGGGTTCCATTGAGCAAAGATCTAGTGGTCGTGTTATCAGGTATTGTTGAAATAGCATTAGGTCTGATGTTACTGTTGTGGAAAAAGCAACGCGTGAATATTGGATGGGCCTTAGCCATATTCTTTATCCTCGTTTTCCCAGGAAATGTAGCCCAATACCTTGATGGAAAAGATGCTTTTGGAGCTTTAAACTCTGATAGCGCCCGATTCATCCGGCTTTTCTTTCAACCGGTTCTTATCGCTTGGTCGCTGTGGTCGTCTGGTGCATGGCAGTCATGGAGAAATTCTAACAAATAAACAGCATGCTTAATCAAAAATAAAATCAACTGATATGAAAGCCTTACAGATAATAAAATACGGTGACCTTAAAGATAGTTTAGCTGTAAGTGAAGTCGAAAAACCATCGCTGAAACCAAACGGTATTCTAGTAAAAGTGAAAGCAGCTTCCATAAACCCTATTGATTACAAAATAGTAGAAGGAAAACTGAAAGACATGCTATCGTTAAACCTCCCCGTTACTATTGGCTTTGATGTAAGTGGCGTGGTGGTTGAAAAAGGTGCTGATGTTCTCACTTTCGAAATTGGTGATGAAGTGTACGCCAGAGTACCACAGGAGCAAATGGGTACTATGGCAGAATTTGTAGCGGTACATAGTAATCTGGTCGCAAAAAAACCAGATAACATATCTTTTGAAGAGGCATCTGGATTACCGTTAGCAGGATTAACGGCAATCCAAGCGTTAGAAAAAGTTGGAATTAAAGAAGGCGACAGAATTCTTATTCATGCTGGTTCCGGAGGCGTAGGAAGTTTTGCCATTCAGTATGCTAAAGCGAAAGGGGCTATCGTGTATACCACCACCAGTACCAAAAATGTAGACTGGGTTAAAGCATTGGGAGCCGATCGTGTGATTGATTATAAAACGGAGGACTATATGGAAGTCGCTACTAATTTAGACATCGTTTTCGACACGTTGGGAGGTGATTATACTTTCGATGCTATCGGAATTATTAAAGAGGGTGGAAAAGTGACTACGATCGTTGGCCCACCGGATGAGGAAACCGCAAAGCAAATGGGGATGATCGATTATAAGCTTCCTGAAAAATTATCAAAACTGATCGAAGAGAAATCAGCTGTTTATAAACATACCTGGATGCAACCGAATGCAAAGCAACTCAATGACATCAAAAGGATGGTTGAAGATGGCGCTATAAAGCCAATAGTGGATCAACTATATTCTTTCGAAGATGGAATCAAGGCCTATGAATATCTGGCAACTGGAAGAGCAAAAGGAAAGGTTATTATAACGCTTTCTTAGCGCTTCAAAAATGAAGATCGTACGTGTCGTATTTAATTAATTAAAAGAAAAAATCATGAGTGAAAGAAAGAATGTATTAGTGGCCGGTGCCAACGGAACCACAGGAAGAATTATCATCGATTTATTAAAAAAATCAGATAACTATTGGCCTATAGCCATGATTAGAAATCAGGAGCAAAAAGATCATTTCGAAAAAGAAAATGTATCCACCGTTTTGGCTGATCTGGAAGAAAATTTGACCCAAGCCGTAATGAATGTTGACAAAGTGATTTTTGCTGCAGGATCTAAAGGTAAAAATGTGATAGGAGTAGATCAGGAAGGAGCAAAAAGTCTAACAGATGCTGCTAAGCTGGCAGTGCTAGAGAAGTTTGTGATGTTGAGCTCCATGGGAGCAGACAACCCAGCTGTAAGTGGTGATCTTGAAGATTATTTGAGAGCAAAGCAAAATGCCGATAATCATCTAAAAGCAAGCGGTTTGAATTATAGCATTGTACGACCTGGTTCCCTGACAGATAACGATAGTACCGGTAAAATCGAGTTAAAAGAAAGATTAGAAAAACGAGGAACTATCTCAAGAGCAGATGTGGCTAAAACATTGGTAGAAGCTTTGGAAGACGATGTAATGCAGAACCAGACTTTCGAAATTCTAAGTGGGGAAGTTCCAATAGAAAAAGCTGTTCGTTCTTGATAAATCCTAATGCAAAAAAATCGTAAATCTCTTTGCGAATTTACCATAGAATAAAATAAGTGCCAATTCGAGTGATAATAAATTTCGATTCTAGCAAATTGTGTCGAAAAATGCTTCGGATCAGTTGAATGGGGATGGACATCTTTTAAGAGGCTAGGAGGCCGGTTATAAACCTTTGCGAGTTAATTTGTCGCACTTACACAGTTTGTAAGGCACTGTCAAATTGGTGAATCTAAAGCGTAAAATTTCATCAACCGACCTTATATAAGTTTCTCAAATTCGTTTGGATAACACTGTACCGGCAATCGTATTGATTTCAATGCTTATCAATTTTCCATCCTTATAATTATAAAATGAATCGTTATTGTCTGGATTAGAAAGACGATACCTTCCGGAACTTACTTTTTTCAATCTTAGCGTTTCCGCATACATATTTGAAAATACTTTTCTGATTCTTCTTGGTTCTTTAAAATACAGGTCCACTACGCAAAATTTAATGCGTTTATTTTTAATCTTGTCCTTTACTCCATTTCGTTCACGCGCATAAACTCGCTTACCAATTTTAGTTACCCTGGCCTCAACATCTTCCGGCCCACGGTTTGAATCTCTGTATGCAGTTCCCAGTGTAAGAACACCTTTCTCTTGCTCAACACCTACCTCAGATTCCATATGAAAGGATAGAAAAAAAACTTTAGTATCGGTTTGCGTTCTTAAATTTTTATAGGATTTGGTGCCCTCTTTTATATCCTCTGCGCGAATCCTCCCTATCTTTTCATCTTTAAAAAAGACATCAAAATCGACATCAGTTTTCTGTGCTAATAAATTTGCGGTAACAAAAAATAGTATCCAAAAAAAAGCGAGGTTAAATTTTATAAAGTAATGCATAGTGATTCCATAATGATTAGAATTTAATTTGTTCTAAGTACGATCTGTTCACCTGGAAATTGAACAGCGGTTTCATCTTCAGTAGTGATGAAAAAGCCTAGCGGTTTAAATGAAGTCACAGTTTCCAGTGAGCTTTTAAGAGTTTTAGAAAAAAAACTACTTTCTGTTTTCAATTGGCCAAGATTTTTTATTTCGCCATTTTCGGTTTTCATCCAGGTTACATAATAATTTTTTGGAGGTGTCAGTCTTTTAGGATCCACTAGCCTAATCACCGAAAGATCAATTTTATAGTTCGAATTATCATCCTCACTAACTTTTGCGGTACCCTCGGCTGCGGGCACAATTGATGATGTAAGAAATGTGTATTTGGTTGCGCAACTACTAAGAGAGAACAGCACAATGATCATTAAATACAAAGATACTTTCGTTTTAAAGATAGAGGTGTGGGGCAGGGTTAGCGAAATTGTTAGATTTTTCACGATGGTTTGATTAATGTTCTTTTTAATTAATGTTCGAGAGGTCATTCCTTAGAAATCACCACCACCACACCACAAAGAAAGAAAGGAAAGGATTGTAGCGCTATTGGACAATTAACTTGTTGACTGATGATCTTTCAAGGACTATTATCATGCAAGGACTATTATCATGCCACGTCCATAGTATTACAAAACTATTCTTTCTTAAGAAACCTACTGACCTACTATACTAACCTTCTAGCTGATGAATAGGTTGATAAAATTCCCCAAATTAATAGGTAGCCGTTAAATATGAAGTGAAAATAAATTTAGTGGCTTATTGACGACCTGTCGTAACAAGTCAACAGTGAAAGCCACTTCTGTTGATTAAGTTCCACAAAGTACCTTGTTCTAAAAGTTTAAATCAAGGCTTCGGTAATATCTCTGAGTAAATCTTCTTTTAAAATCAATTAGCAACACCCTTATGGACTTGATCGAGTGGACTTGATCGAGGATTATTCGTGTTTGTGACCGTACTTCTGTGCATAGACAACTGTAAACAATGATCCATCTTTGTGTGGAATTTTTTTGCTTCACTTATTGGTTCGCTTATTGGTTGTATCAGTATGTCATGTCTGAATTAGATAATGAATGATAATGAATATTAAGAATTAATCATATTCTTAACATAACATTTAACAAAAATCAATTGTGGAAATATCTCCTTTAACGTTCTCCAGAACAAAACTGGATTTCTCGTCAGCTCTTAACAAGCGGGTCAACGCGTATTTTAAATCGAACAATATTAATCGCACAGGCAATAGCGAAATGGTTTTGAAAACTATCTTCATGTTCTTTTTATACTTTGGCCCTTATGCATTGATTGTTTCTGGCCTCATCACATCCCCTCTTATCTCAATCGGTATGGTTATCATCATGAGTTTAGGTTTGGGCGGAATAGGTTTGTCTGTTATGCACGATGCCAATCACGGAGCGTATTCAAAACGAAGTTGGGTAAATACTTTTGTTGGGTACTCGCTCAACTTGGTTGGGGCAAACTCTTTTAATTGGAAAATGCAGCATAATGTACTCCATCATACTTACACTAATGTGCATGAAGAAGATGAAGATGTCGTATCCCGTGGAGTTTTACGTCTCACACCCCACACCAGGTGGAAGTACATCTACAAATTTCAGTACATCTATGCGTGGTTTCTGTATGGCCTGATGACCTTAACTTGGATGTTCTCTAAAGATTTCGCGCGTCTTGTCAAATATCATAAAAATGGGCTTGCTAAAAAACATAAAGCAAACATCATCAAAGAATGGATCATTCTCATTGCTACAAAGTTGTTTTACATAGGGTATATCTTTGTAATTCCTTTAGTATTTACTTCCTTCCTTTGGTGGCAAATTGTAATCGGTATTGTAATCATGCACTACATTGCTGGTTTTATGCTAGCTATTATTTTTCAGCCAGCCCACGTAATCGATGGCTCGGAATTTCCATTACCTGATGACCAGCGTGTTCTCAAAAATAGCTGGGCAGTTCATCAACTTCTAACGACTACTAACTTTGGCAACAAAAGCAGATGGTTCTCGTGGTATGTAGGGGGTTTGAATTTTCAAATCGAACATCACTTATTCCCTAATGTTTGCCATGTACATTACCGCAAGATCGCATCAATTGTAAAGCGTACCGCGCATGAATATGGGCTTCCTTATAAGAGCGCAACTACATTTTTAGAGGCACTTAAAGGGCATGCAAGACTTTTAAAGCAACTTGGTTTAAAGCCGGAAGCCGCGTGATCGTAGTAAGTTTAGAGTAGAATTAAGCCGGAGAAATCCGGCTTTAATCTTTGATAGGTATTTGTTCAAGAGATTGTTCGGGTCTTCGAACGTCATGTTTCCAATCGCTACTCGTATTCATTCAATAGCTAAGCCCTTTGATCGGGATAGGAAAAATAAAATCAATCAATACATTATGGTGGGCATTTGATACATGATCTTTAAACGACTGCATGCTTTTATGCATAATGGAAGCGTAGTCCGGACCTAACTTTATGACGATGCTTTCCAGTGCTACGAGCTTCTTTTTGATCGCACCATCCCGATTCACCTTCCCCAAAGGCAATGCCTTGTTAAGTTCGCCAATGGTACTTTTAAAATTTTTGTCCACTTCCTGATAAAATTCAACAAGTGCAGGATTGCAGGAATAGGTTTTTATATGATTGAATTCAACGGCAGAATTTTCCTCTGCTTGATCAAACGTTCCATCTGTATTCGCTGCCAACAATGAAATGTAGGCTGGAAATTTAAGCAGTAACTCTTGCTCATGTGTAGTCAGATTTTTAAAAAGCATCATGATATATTCTTTTAGTATAAAACATTTTATAATTCGTGGTAAGTGATCAATAGATATCCTTCCCGATACCTAATCTGGATTAATGATTACTCAACTTGTCCATGATCGTATCTAAAGATGCCGTTAGTTTATCCAATGCACCACTAACGGCCTGGTCATGCGTATCGGCCTGGCTCGACACAGCAATGGGTTGCCTGCCTTCTAATCGAGCTTCCAATAAGCACCGTTTTGCATTGAGACCTTCTTTGTGTCCATCTTCATCTGAAAGATGAACTTCGATACGTGTAATGTGATCACTGAACCTGTTGAGTTCAGATTCTATCTGGGCTATATAGGGTGCCGTAAATTCTTCGGTTCCGTTTATATTTTTATCTGTATTAAATTGAATGGTCATAATTTAATTTTTAGTTGTGATGATTTATAAACTCAATAACGAAATATTGCTGCAAGACCTGTATGCACGGGCATCTGATCTTTGGGTATAATGAGTAACGTGCCGCCCATTTTGGCGACTAGTTCACCTACGTCATCCAGTTTATCGTCTAACACTGGCTGCGATAAATCAGTCATCTTAAATGTACCTGTATCTTTATTCCTTAGCCTGCTGGCAAGTACACGATGGGCTTCAATAAAGAGTGTTTCCACTCGGCCCGCTTGCGCTGCTTCAGTCACCTCATCGATATTGTCGCTACCTAGCCCACTGGATTTTGCCTGATTAAATTTTCCGACCAACTCCTCCAGTTTTTTTAAATACTCAGGTTTTATTACTTCCCAGGATAGTTGCGCAAGCTTTTCAATTGAAACTGATTGCGGGTTGATTTCAATTCCTTTGGGCAACAGAAACGGATTTTTATTCACACGATTAAAAAGAGAATGGTGCTCGGGCAACGCTGCCAGTATCAACGGCAAACTGTTTGGCTTAGAATAGCGGTCATACACTGCACCAGCAACCACACGAAAAAATCGTTCGGCATCATTATCTACTTCCTCTTTTTTTCCACCCTGTCCATGATGCATATCGTTACTTTCGCCACCGACTCCGCCATAGGAAGCTACGGTAGAATGTTTCTCCGTCAATTCTTCGCCCAATGCTTCCGTGATTGTTTTTGGAAAGTCATCCGGAAGGTCGGTTTCAAAAAGTGAATGACGATTACCTTCAAAAAGATGCACATCATTTACGGTTAACGCCAACACCTGATAGCGATCTTCTGATTGTAAAACATAGCGAAGGGGTTTGGTGTGGAAGGTATTTGCTACGATCACCCGCTCCTCAACCGGCAACTGTAAACGAACTACTTCGAAAAAATCGGGAGAACTCAGAATACCAAGTCCATCGCTGGTGTGATTCCAAAAGTCACCATCGCTTGCAAGCGCTTCAAAAGGCTCAAGTAATGATTGGATTTCAGCCGTTGGATATTTTTCAGTTAAAGATTCCTTCACTTGTTTAACAAGGTTTTTGTAGAGAATCTTATCCTTAATATTTTCAGGATGACTGAGGTGTGTAGGCATGTAAAGTGAGATGCAAGGGCCTTCTGTTATAGACAACAGATCAGTAATCAATTCTTGTGTAGGCAATTTTACTTTCATATTATTTCTGATTTAACATATTAAGCTTTCTTAATAGGATAAGCTGACAAATCGCACAGTCCAATTCAGAATGTGTTAATAGACCAGAATTACCTACAGATACCATATTACAAGGAATAAGGATGCCAACTAAAAAGCGCGCATAAGAATCGATGGCAGCAATGTGATCGATCCCACTGTAGAGAGTCAGAGACAATGGGGTAATTAATTCCTCGTTAATTGACGTTAAACCGATAACCTTAACCTTATCGGCTGTCATTATTGATTTTTCAATACGGCTAGAAGTATCAACAGCCGCAAATATTTCAACACTCCTCGACATGCTTGCCTAACAAAAACATGGTTATTGCCAAAGCGTTGAAGAATACCTGCTTGGTATTCCTTTTGCCTCCAATTATACCTTCGCTATGAGGAAAAGTTTCCCCAATTGCATGCAATCATCCGCGCCTTACGGGAACTTTACATTACATAATCTGGAAATTGATTGCAGGCTTTAAGGGATACTACGTTTACAATTAACCAAAATTAAAAAGAAACAATTAGTCCGTGACTCTACTGGCATAATTATTAGCCACTTAAGATAGTACTTAACACACTACTCTATGAAACTCTACATTAAATCCATGGTCAGTTTAAGATGTAAAATGATTGTAGAGGAAGAACTCAGAAAACTAGGACTGCATGACATGTCCATTGATCTTGGTCTTGTTGAAATAAGGGAAGATATTAACCTGGAGCAACACAACCAACTAAAAAAAAACCTCAGCAGGTCAGGTTTGGAATTGCTCGATGATAAGAAAGATATACTGATTGATAAAATTAAAACCGTCATCATTGAGATGATTCACTATTGTGAAGATATACCGAAAGTAAACTATTCAACCTACATTAGTGAAAAACTACACTACGACTATACCTATCTGTCTAATTTGTTCTCGGAGGTCAAAGGAATTACCATTCAGCGTTTCATTATCATTCATAAAATTGAAAAAGTAAAAGAGTTAATGTTGTATGATCAACTTAATCTTTCACAGATTTCCGATAAACTTCATTATAGCAGTGTCGCTCATCTTTCAAATCAGTTCAAAAAAATTACAGGTTTTTCACCCTCCTTTTATAAAAACCACCGACAAAAACGTGTGGAAAATCTTGAGAATTTGGGAATGAATAAAAATGTGTCAGTAAACCTCTTACGTGACAGGGACTTGAAGAAACTTATAGCGGCATCATCTACTCAACTAAGATAATGGCAATAGTCTTACTCAGTCTATAGTTTCAAAAAAACTGCGTATTGTCTAAGTGTCCAAGTTGAGGTAGCAGTAGATACGCAAAAGAAACAATGTATCTCGAGTAGAATTAATTTGGCAAAGAATTTGGTTAAGACATTTAAATCTTCAACTATGAAAACTGTGAACATTATGAACACTCCCATTATCGAGCCCAGGCACTCTCATAGTCAGTCTACTTATCCGGATTATCCGGAACATTTTGTTGTGGAAGGGAAATTTTTAACCAACCAGACAGGAGAATACAACTACAGACCTCACCAGATAGAAATCGTAACTTACTTCAGGCTAAATAGAAATAGTAAGCCAGAAGAAAATGGGGTTGTATATCTCATAGAAACATTCGATGGCAGAAAAGGAATTCTTATTTACAGGTTTGATGCATTCACAGATTGTAAAGTATATGATTTTTTAAAGGAATACGTAGATTATAAAAATAGGTC
>JBGTGG010000005.1:0-2531 GCA_041746855.1 Cyclobacteriaceae bacterium
TGAAATTTTTAAGCATTGTTACTTTTAATCGATGAAAGAGCACAGCTTGACTAATTTCTTTTTTTTATAGATTTGTAACTAATCAGTCTCAAATATAGCCAATCTATTTTCATGTCAAAACGGCGTATAAAAAATATTGGGCTCATGCCATATAGTCATTGGATTTATTAGGTGTATGTTTTTTTCTTTTGTATTTTCATGGCGTGAAAATGGAGGTACTCTTAAACCGTCTAGAGGCTTTAGAAAAAGAAGTTTCTTTTCTTAAAAAGGAAAACACTTTTTTAAAGGAGCGTTTGGCTAAATATGAGAACCCAAAAAATAGTCACAACAGTTCCATTCCCCCCTCTAAGGACGAAAACCGCCCATTGAAGACCAAGAGTCTTCGCAAGCAAACAGGCGCAAAGGTTGGCGGCCAAAAAGGACACGAGGGGAACACCTTGAAAATGACCGAAAACCCTGATGTAATCATTGATCACGCTCCAGATTACTGCCTCAAATGTGGTTCGGGCCTGCATAATGCCCCTATTGAATTTATTGGAAGGAGACAAGTTGTTGACATCCCTGTTATCAAGCCCCAATATGTAGAACACCGAATTTACCGGAAACCATGTAAATGCGGTCATTCAACCTGTAGCGATTTTCCGCAAAACGTGAATGCAGCAATAAGCTACGGTGCCAATACCCAAAGCCTTGTCGGCTATTTGTTCAGCAGGCAGTATATCCCCTTTGAAAGAATGAGGGAGTTCTTCAATGATGCATTTTCTTTGCCCATAAGCGAAGGTGGTATCCATGAATTGTTAAAGCGCTTGGCCAACAAGGCCACACCGGCCTACGACATGATCAAAGAAAAAATACAGGCAAGTAAAGTTGTTGGCGCAGACGAGACGGGAGCTAAAATAAATGGCAAAAAACACTGGGTCTGGACTTGGCAGAATGACAAGCTCACCTATATTGCCCCCTCTGAAAACAGAGGGTTTGCAACCATTGAAAGCAATTTTGAAAACGGGTTTGAAAATGCCGTGTTGATCCACGACTGCTGGAAAAGCCATTTTCAAACCCCTGCCCTGGACCATCAAATATGCACGGCACATCTACTCAGGGAGCTCAACTATTTTATAGATGCCCATAAAGATCCCTGGGCAACAAAATTCCGCCAACTCCTGATAGATGCCCTGGAGGTCAAACAAAAAATGAAACAAGTGGATTATTACAAATCCCATCAACCTAAAACAGCTATCGAAACAAGGTTCAATAAGCTACTTGAGCAAAACGTAAATGAAAAAATAGCCGAATTGGTTACCTTTCACAAACGAATCACAAAATACAAAGACTATTTGTTCAAGTTCCTGAAATACCCCGATGTACCCCCAGACAACAACGGCTCTGAAAGAGCAATCCGAAATGTAAAAGTAAAACAAAAAATATCCGGGCAGTTTAAATCATTTGCAGGTGCAATGAACTTTGCTATCCTTCGTTCCATTACCGACACAGCTATCAAAAATGGACAAAATGTGCTTGGTGCTTTGTTTACTATCGCCACATTGAGGGTTACTGATTAGTTACATTTATTTTAATTTTTTCAAGTGGGTATTGTTTACCAGGGAGGTCATTTGGGTGATGGCAATATCGTTGAGTTGTTGCAATCGCTCTGTCTGTGCAAGTCCTTGACGAATGAGCACGGCATGGATGCTTTCCAGATTGGACAGCACGACCAGTTGTTCCAAAGTGGCCTGATCACGAATGTTGCCCTTGGTATCGGGATTTTCGGAACGCCATTGGGCAGCGGTTTTGCCAAAGAGGGCCATATTGAGTAAATCAGCTTCAGTGGCATACACAATAGACACCTGTTTGTTGTTCAATTTTTCAGGAATCAAATGTTCTTTGATGGCATCAGTATGTATGGAATAAATGACTTTGGCGAGTGTGCGTTGCAGGTTCCAGTCGAGATTTTGGCGGTCACTTTCCTGTTCTTTTAGGCGTTGAAATTCCTTGATGAGATAAAACTTGAACTCTGCACTTATCCAAGTTGCAAATTCAAAGGCAATATCCCGATGGGCAAAAGTACCTCCATAGCGACCGGATTTAGAAATAATACCTATAGCATTAGTTGCTTCTATCCATTTTTGGGGGGTAAGTGTAAAACTGTTAGAACCGGATTCATTTTTAAAAGCATCGAATTCGATGCGTTTAAAATCAGGATTTTTTAATTGCTCCCATAATCCACAAAATTCAATGGCACTTCGGGTACGCATCCAGTTTTGAATAATATAATTGGTGCGATTTGTGTCACGATAACGTGCCATATCAGTTAAGGAGATGAAATCATCCATATTTCCTTTGTAGATAGTTATTTCAGTACCTTGAATTTTTATTTTTTTATTCTTTACCATACTTCTAATTTATTGAAATGAAATGAAAAGTTAGATAGGAAACCAAAAATAAATAAACATACGAAGAAAGTCACCACGCTATAAACAAAAATTTTAAGTGTTAACATAATAGAATTTTAATATAAATTTTAAAAAAAAAAT
>JBGTGG010000006.1:0-4540 GCA_041746855.1 Cyclobacteriaceae bacterium
ATCTTGCGTTGCATCGATAGTCTGGGTAAGTGTTGTAAAACCAATGTAGCTAACATTAATATCTACGCTTCCAGATTTTAAACGCAATAAAAATTCACCATTTAAATCGGTGATGGTTCCTATGGTAGTTCCGGAAATTTGAATAGTTGCTCCCGGCAATAATTCACCTGTTTGGCTGTCAATAACTTTTCCTTTTAGGATCGAGTTTTGAGACCAACTTTTAACAAAAACAAATAAGAATAAGAATACCAGTAATAATCTTTTCATAGTTCACGCTTAGTTGGCGCGAAGGTATGGTGTGATTATTACGATCAGTTTAGGATAAGATTACCGCAATGCTATTAATTGGATTGTGATGTTAACGGATTTTTACCCCGTGGAAGAAACACGTGACGATTAAGGTTTTAAATTTACTAATGGAAGTGAAGTGTACTGGACTCGAACCAGTGACCCCTACCCTGTCAAGGTAGTGCTCTGAACCAACTGAGCTAACACTCCAAAAATTTGTTACAGGTTGCAAGTTACATGTTGACGGAACTTAATTGAAATTTTTTACCCCACAAAGTCAACTTTCTTATGGGCGCCATCGCAATACGGTTTCCTACTCGATTGTCCGCAGCGACAAAAAAATGTTTTTGTGGACTTCTCTTCTTCTGTGCCATCGGCATGTTTCACTTTCAATGAACCATGCACGCACAACGGACCATTCAATATTACTTCAACCAGATTGTTACTAGCGGTTTCCACAGAAGTTTCTTGATTTGATTCAATACTAATGGCACCGGAAGGACAATTTGCCACTTGCTGTTTAATTTTTTCCAATTCGCTTCCATCCATGTTAATCCACGGTCTTTTGTTTGGATTGAATACGCGTGGTAATCCTTTAAAACAAATCGTGGAGTGGATGCAAACATCCGGCTTCCACACTACTGTAACGCCCTCACGCGTGTATCGCTTTACTATTTCGCTCATCGTAGTTCGGTTTTAATTTCTATTGGATTCGTTAGGGTTTTATGAAGGGGACATGCATTGGCAATCTGAACCATTCTTGCACGAATTGTTTCATCAATTTCCCCATCCATTTCAATGATGCGTGTAAGTGTATACGTCTTATCAATAATTGCTGAAGAGACGTATACACGAATTTCATCAATTGAATAGTTCTTTCGATTGGCATACATGCGAAGTGTAATGGCCGTGCACGTAGCGAGGGACATTCGTAAAAAATCCCCAGCATCCGGGCCAACATCCTGACCTCCCAACGACTCGGGTTCATCCGCAAGTAACGTATGCACACCCGTTGAAATATGGGTTTCATAATCTTTGTTGCCAATTCGGGCAGTCACCATGTTTGTATCAGCCATGCCTCAAGATACTACTCTTCAATTAAAATACCCATCTTCCCTTTTTGATAATCGCGCATGGCTTCCATGATTTGTGTTTGGCTGTTCATCACAAATGGGCCATGACTCACCACTTCTTCCTCCAAGGGCATTCCACTTAATAATAAAATGCGCGTATCTTCCAGTGCCTGAAATGAGATTCCTTCCCCATCAGTTTTGAAATGCACGACATGCAGCTCTTCTACCAATCCAAATCCATCGACAGAAATTTTTCCATCCAATAAATAAATCATGGCGTTATGATCTGCTGGAAGAGGAATAGAAATTTTTCCATCTTTGTTCGCCTCTATTGTTGCTGCATTTATGGATGAGAGGGTTGGTATTTTTCCATTCTTACCAAATAAATTGCCCGCCACTACACGGCCACTTATCAATCCATCATCGGAATTGAAAATTTCCATATCTTCTTTTTCAACAGGAAAATATCCAGGCTGATCCATTTTATGTTTTGCAGGTGTATTTACCCATAGCTGCACAATTTCTTGTTGTCCGCCAATTTCATGGATATCATCCGGTGCTCGTTCACTGTGGATAATTCCCATTCCGGCATTCATCCATTGCACACCGCCTTCATAAATCACACTGTCATTCCCGCGACTATCGCGATGATGAACCCCACCTTTAAATACAAACGTGACGGGCGAAAACCCACGGTGTGGATGCGGCCCAACACCGGCACGTTTCGGTGCAATGTGTTTGGGGACTTTTACACTCGCGTGGTGTAATAAAAGGAATGGATCAATCTGTTGCACTGTTTGTGTTGGAAAAGGTTGCCGCACGGGCAACCCTCCCATGTCTACAGTTTGTGCATATAGTAATCGTGAAACGGTTCTGTTTTTCATTTTTTAATTTACCTCCATCGGTACTTCTACCACTAAAATTTTAGAATCTTGGATTGCTGTAATGGATACTTTTTCTGTTTCCCACACGCCTATGGCATCGCGTTTACTTAATTTTTTGCCAGCCACTTCCAATTCACCTTCAATCACAAATATGTACACGCCATTACTTTTTAGATTGAGCGTATATTCTTTCTCAAAATCTTTTGAAAAGTCAGCAAGCGAAATCCAGGCATCTTGATTAATCGTAATGGCATTCCGGCCAGAAGGCGAAACCACTATTTGAAAAGTATTTCTCCTTTCCGTGGGATCAAATGTCTTTTGTTCATAGCGTGGTTTAATATCCTTTATTTTTGGAAATATCCACAATTGAAAAAAGTTTACCGGATCTGTTTTTGACGCATTAAATTCTGAATGTTCTAACCCCGTACCTGCGCTCATGATTTGCACATCGTTAGTGGCAATCACTTTGCTAGTACCGGTGGTATCCTTATGTGCCAATGCACCAACCGTGGGGATGGAAACAATCTCCATATTATCATGGGGATGTTGACCAAATCCAGCGCCACCGATTACAACGTCATCATTTAAAACGCGTAAGGCACCAAAGTGGATTTTAAGCGGATCGTAAAAACTTGAAAAACTGAAAGAATGATGGGAATCCAACCATCCGTGGTTGGCGTGGCCTCTTTCGTTGGCCGGATGGAAAATCGTTTTCATGAACGTTAAAGAAACCCCTCCTGAGGGTTTTAAATATTATGTCTATTAAACAGAAAGTTTAAATTTTAGTTCCGATAAATAATCCGTTGAAGCAATTTTTCTGCATACCAGGCATAAGTTGATATTGCGAAATGGGTAGGTGTTTTTACTTTTGGGAATGCTAAAATACTTTACCTGCTTGCAGCTCATTTTATTTGTGATTCTTTCGAGTTGCACCAAAAAAAATAATTTACCAGTCGAGATTAACATTGTGGGCGCCATGCGCAATGTGATGATGAAAGGTCAGCTCAGCGGAACAATATCGTTGGATACGATCGCGGAGAAAAAAAATCTCTTTGGATTAGGACCGATAGAATACCTGACAGGGGAAATTTTAATTCTTGATGGTCGTGTATACAAGTCGACAATAAAAAATGATTCGATTATGGTGGTGGAAGAAAGCTTTGATCTGAAAGCTCCATTTTTCGTGTATGCCAATGTTGCGAACTGGAGTGATCGGCTTCTTCCGGATAGTATCGAAACCCTTCAGCAACTCGAACATTATCTCTATAAAATTTTAGCGAACCACCAAACACCGGTTGCATTCAGAATTGAAGGTGTTGTTACATCCGCAAATATCCATGTTGTCAATTTGCCGGAAGGCAGTAAAGTGCAGTCACCACAAGATGCGCACGTAGGACAAATGAATTTCAAAATAGAAAATGAATCCGTTGATATCCTTGGGTTCTTTTCGCGAAAGCATAAATCCATTTTCACCCATCACGATACGTATCTACACATGCACCTGATCACTTCCGACAAAAGGAAGATGGGGCATTTGGATGGAGTCCATTTGAAACCGGGAAGTATTCTATGGCTTCCTTCAGAAAAATAGTAATTGTTGAATAGTTGCGTACCTTTGCGCTTTACTTAACACCCGCATTAACGCTCCCCTCTTATTAAATGCGGGATCAATCAATCTCAGAACATGCAATTTGAAGACTTAAAGATTATTGCGCCCATTATTAAGGCGCTTCACGAAGAACAATACGAAAACCCCACGCCTATTCAGCAGAAAGCAATTCCGCTTGTATTGGATAGACACGATGTGCTCGGCAGTGCCCAAACCGGAACCGGAAAAACAGCAGCCTTTGCAATTCCCATTCTGCAGCACCTCTTTCAGGATCGCGGTGGAAATAAACCTTCCGGAAAAATCCATGCACTTGTTTTGACACCCACCCGGGAATTGGCGATTCAGATTGCCGAAAGCTTTACAGTTTATGGAAAATATACAGGGGTTCGCAATACGGTAATCTTTGGTGGTGTTCCGCAACGGTCGCAAGTAGAAGCCTTAAAAAAAGGCGTGGACGTTTTGATTGCCACACCCGGAAGGTTGCTCGACTTAATCGATCAGGGATACATCCGGTTGAATGACATTAAATATTTTGTACTGGACGAAGCCGACCGCATGTTGGACATGGGTTTCATTCACGACATCCAAAAAATAATTATGGAACTGCCCGTGCGGAGACAATCGCTTTTCTTCTCTGCTACGATGCCCGATAACATTGTATCCTTGTCGCGGAAAATTTTAAGTGC
>JBGTGG010000007.1:0-3087 GCA_041746855.1 Cyclobacteriaceae bacterium
AAAATGGAAGACCAGCAGGACAGCCCACCAAAAGAACAAGCTCTGCCCTTGCATACCAACATCCGGGGTAAAGAGTATTACACGCAAACCAATCTTAAATTTTAAACATGGATATCGAATCACAACTTCATCAATTACGCCTGCACGGCATGAGCCGCACCTGGAAAGCGCTACTGGAAACCAGAAGACATATCGTTAACCGATGGAATGGACCTGCTGCTCCAGGCAGAGGAAACAGAACGACATAGTAAACGCTTTGAACGCCTACAACTAAATGCCCGCTTCCGGTATCAGGCGTCGATCCAGGAACTTCATTTGGACGCCGCCAGAGGAATGGACAAATCATTGATCACATCGCTGGCCACCGGCGAGTACATTGCTAAAGGAGAGGCCGTTCTGATCAGCGGTTCCACGGGAACCGGGAAGAGCTTTTTAGCCTCGGCATTGGGGCACCAGGCTTGTGCACAAGGATACAAGGTGGCATACTATAATCTTCAAAAGCTATTATTAAAAACGAAAATGAGTCGCATCGATGGCACGGTATATAAGTTCATGGACAAGCTTACCAAAGCAAACTTACTTATCCTGGACGACTTCGGCCTCTCACACCTGGAACAACAGCAACGCATGGATCTGATGGAAATCATTGAGGATCGACACGCCTCTGCTGCTACGATCATTGCCAGTCAACTACCAGTAGCCAGTTGGTATGATGTCATTGGAGAGGAAACCATCGCCGATGCCATTTTAGATCGTATGGTGCACACCTCCTACAGAATCGAGCTTAGGGGAGAAAGTCTAAGGAAAAAGAAGTAACATTGTCAGGCTGTCAGCTTTGCTGAGCCAAAACCCATCGGGGGGTCAGTATCACCGTTACCGGGGTCAACATGCCCAGAATATCCACCCCTCTCTATTTATTTATCGATTTGAGAATACATGATCAATATGCAACAAGTTCGTGTATAAAATATCTCGAAAGCATAAGATATCCTTTAAAGAATCTCAACACATCAGAATATGTTAAAATATTTCAGATCACAATTCTGACAGAATTGTGAATAAGACCTGATCACCTTAGCGATCTTATCATCTGATGAGAAGGATCTAGGTCATGAGTAAGAGAATAAAAGATAATGCTGTACTAAGTATTGAATGGCTAAAGCAGTACGAAGGGTTTGAGAATTTTTCTGACCAACAAGCATTAGAAGCTCTTGAAACTATCCGTTCTTTTGCGTATCTTTTTATGAATGTTTACAAGCGAAAAAACAAAAAAGATCATGCAACCCTCCAGCAAAATGGAACACTTTCAAACCTTCGCAAAGGGAAAACTCAAGGAGAGTAGAAGTGCCCTTAAAAATGCCATTATTTATACGCGGGTATCCAGCAAGGAGCAAACAGAAAACATGAGTCTTGATGTTCAACTCAAGGGATGTGAAAATTTTGCCTTAAAGAATAAGCTCATTATTAAAGACACCTTTGGTGGCACGTACGAAAGTGCACAAACAGACGAACGCAATGAGTTCAAGCGGATGGTAACGTTTGCCAAGAACTCAAAAGAAGGAATCTCATACATCATTGTATACAGTCTGGAAAGATTTAGTCGTACAGGCGAAAATGCAATCTGGTTGTCACGACAACTTAGAGAACTCGGAATAACTATTCTGTCCGTAACACAGCCCATTGATACCAGCAACCCTTCAGGTGTATTACAACAAAACATCCTATACCTGTTCAGTCAATACGACAACGACCTCAGACGCCAAAAGTGCGTTGACGGAATGCGCGAAAAACTGCTCAGGGGTGAATGGGTGGGTGTAGTTCCAAAAGGTTATTCTTACGATCATTCCAGCAATTCACGTGAACAAAAAATAGTTATTAATGCTGATGGCAGGTATGTCATGAAGATTTTTGAGCTTAAAGCATTTGATAAGTTATCCAACACGCAGATATGTGAAGTCATAAACAAAATGGGTTTCAAAATTACTATGCAGCGTTTGTGTGAAATGCTGCGCAACCCGTTCTACTGCGGATTGATTTCACATAATCTTCTCAACGGTCAGGTGGCGAAGGGGAAACATCCGGCTATTATTTCAGAAGAGACATTCCTACAGGCTAACGAGCTTATGAAAAAGAACGCAAAGAATTTTCATGGGTATAAACAGAACAAGACTGACGATAACTTGCCCTTGAAACAATTTGTAGTTTGTGCTGAGTGCAATACTCCCTTCACAGGGTATCTTGTAAAGAAGAAGAACTTATGGTATTACAAGTGCAACAGAATTGGTTGCAAGTGTAACAAGAGTGCCCGACACCTTCACCAGAAGTTTGAAGAAATCCTGGACTACTACTCTCTAAAAAAGCAGTATGTCAATCCAATCATTGATGCAATTTCTGAATTGTACTTTAAACGTTCTTCCGAATCCATTGACGAATCAGCAGGAATCAAAACAAAGATTACCGAGGTAGAACAGAACCTGGCAACCATTGAAGAACGCTACGCGTTGGGCAAGATTAATGACGAGATTTTTGAACGCACTTCCTTAAAATTCAAAGCTGAGAAGAAGGCATTAGAGGAATCGTTGGACAACTCGTTTATAAATTTATCGAACCCATATAAAACCATCGCTGAAGCAGTTGAAAAAGTGGGAAATCTTAAAGATTTGTGGGTTTCTCAGGATGCTTTAGAGAAGCAGAAATTCCAATTTCTATGCTTTCCGGGAGGGATTCAGTATGATCGGAAAATTGACCATTATCGAACCTTGAATGTCAATCCGGCACTCAAGCTAATTGATTCAATATCAGGCAATTTTGACAAAGAAAAAGCGGATAAACCAAAAGCATTTTTTGATTTATCCGCTTCAGTAGTCCCAACGGGAATCGAACCCGTGTTGCCAGAATGAAAATCTGGTGTCCTAACCCCTAGACGATGGGACCGTCTTGTAATTGAGGTTGCAAAGATATGTCGCGATTTGCTTTTTGCAAACCTGTGCGAAAATATTTATTTGGAATGCCCGCTTTTTTCATTGGTTTTGGTACCCTACTATTATATTTTTGTCGCATTCAATAAAAAAATAAACCCAAAAAGAT
>JBGTGG010000008.1:0-25429 GCA_041746855.1 Cyclobacteriaceae bacterium
GGTTTTTTGAGGCGAAAAGATTTACCAAAGCGTGGATCAAAAATGAAAGAAAAAGCTGGCTTATCGAGCGCGTCCACATCTGTCCAGGTCATGTTCATGTCCAAAGCGATAAACCCACCTGCCACGCCAATCGTAGGTGTGATTCCAATGCCCATAGAAGTAGCATCAAAACTCGCTTTTGTTGAGGTAGAAAAAACTTCATTCCACGCATCTGTGCCATCGGGAACCCAGACACCAAAACCCACCGTTGTAGAGGGCTTTGATTTCGCAAAAATGCCATAGACATTTAAAAAAGGGAACAACCAAATATCCGGACGGAAATTCACGCCGGAAGCTTCCGAAATAGAATTGTCAAAGCGAACTACTTCATCGAGGTTATACAATGGCCCATTGTTAAAACCAACATACAAATTGTCAATTAGCAAATCTTGCTTTTGCCACAGGTATTGGATACTTAATCCGGCAGAGTATGGCAATTCATAACCGGCCTTACTGGCCTTTGCCCCCAGGATTGGCAATGAGTAGGGGTAGTCTGAATTCTTGAGACTATCCGCCAGTTCTGAATTTTTCTTTCCTACTATTTTATCAGAATACACCTGGCAGTATGCAGCGCTTGAAAGTAGGAAAAGGCCAATAAGGAAATAAAGAAAGTGAGGGATCGGAGTTTTCATTATTAGAGGTTGGATAGGCGACAAATATAAAAACTTATGGAAACTCTACATCCAACCAATTATTGCAGAAACAATCAATAAAACTTTACTCTATAAAAATTGGTGTTCCAGGCAGGAATAGAACCTGCATGGAAAGTCTAGTCCCGCAAAAATGGTGGTCCCGGCAGGAATCGAACCTGCATCTAAAGTTTAGGAAACTTCTATTCTATCCATTGAACTACGGGACCTTTTATTGGAGATATTCTATCACCGCCCAAACGATCCGGCTTATTCTTATCCGCCAGATGTCTGCATTCGGATCGGGCGGGCATTGAACTACGGAACCATTTTGGAGGTGCGAAACTAAGAATTTTTTCCGAATACCTTTTTAACCAAAAACTAGTAAAGCGCCAACCAACTTCATATATGGTAGACCCATTCTTTATACTGGTCGCTATGGGGATTAAAATCAGCCTGAACAGAAAAACGGGTATCCAGTAGTTCCACTTCCTCAATATCATCCAAAGTTAAATTGCGGTAGCCGGCCTTGCCTTTTGCGCTGGTAAACCCCATCTCCTGCCAGCAAACCAACATAATCTGGTTCTTGGAAGTCCGACAAATGCCATACGGATGAACCACACGGGAAAGTGGCTCGCCTTCCAGTTGAATTCGGCAAGCTTTTCTACTTTCGGAAGCCTGCCACAATAATTGGGTAATCTCTTCCATTAACAGCTAAGGTATTCAGAAATTTAATTCCTGTTTTTAGCAATTTGAGCAACTGCCAATGATTTTATTCTCAGGATTATCAAACGCATCAGGAAAATCCAAGGCAATCCATGGAAAATTGTATCAAACCAATCGATTAATTGCATACCTACAGCTCCGCCCATGATCCACCGGATTTTACCAACAATATGCGGTTCAGGTACAAAAGGGGCTAAGCCAAGTGTTAAGCAACCTGCCAGTACCAGTTTCCAATCGTTCCAAAATTTCATCTTCTTTTAGTTCAGTATTCCTGCAAAGATAAAATGCAGCATACCCTTACAGCGTGACGTGTGTCACATACTTAGGGAGGTGGAAGACGCTGTGAATTACTTGCTTTAATAATGAGGGGATGGCGCCACAAAATTCGGATAAATAGTCAGGTGTTTTTTCTTTACCTCTTCGTAAATCATCTCTTTTAATGCATCCAAATTTTCGCGTTGATGGGCAGAAATAAAAATTACATTTTCAAATCCTTTTTCACGATAATAGCCTTTCATCGCATCCAGGTCCATCGGTTCTTCTTCCGTTGGTTTTATTAAATCAATTTTATTCAATACAAGGATGGTTGGAATCTCCGCTGCACCAATATCCGCAAGGGTCTTGGTCACAACATCAATTTGATTTTCATGGAAAGGATGCGCAAAATCCACCACGTGGATAAGTACATCTGCTTCCCTTACTTCATCCAATGTCGATTTGAAAGATTCAATCAAATGATGGGGTAGTTTTCGAATAAACCCTACTGTATCCGAAAGCAAAAAAGGAATCTGGTTGATCACAACTTTCCGCACCGTGGAATCAACCGTAGCAAAAAGTTTGTCCTCAGCGAGAATTGTCGATTTTGAAAGCAGGTTCATGAGGGTTGATTTTCCCACGTTTGTATATCCGACCAACGCAACCCGAACTACCTGACTTCTTGATTTGCGCTGGGTAGCGCGTTGCTTTTCTATTTTTACAAGCCGCTCTTTTAGTACAGAGATTTGGTTCCGGACATTTCTTCTATCGGTTTCAATCTCCTTCTCACCCGCACCTCCCCGTGTTCCGGTTCCTCCGCGTTGGCGCTCTAAGTGGGTCCACATTCGGGTAAGTCGTGGCAACAGGTATTGATTCCAGGCCAATTCAACCTGTGTTCGGGCTTGAGCCGTTTGCGCACGCATTAAAAAAATATCGAGGATCAGTAAACTTCGATCATAAATCTTAACCCCGGGATTATCCGGATTCTTCGGATTGAGCTCTTTTTCCAAGTTGCGTAGTTGTGATGGAGTGAGGTCATCATCAAAAATCACATTGTCAACTCCCTTTTCTTTCACATAATTTTTCAGTTCTTCCAGTTTTCCTTTCCCCAGATACGTGCGCGAATCCGGGTTTTGAAGATTCTGTATAAACCGCTTGAGGGTTTTAATACCGGCTGTTTCGGCTAAAAATGCCAATTCATCGAGATGTTCCTCCGTTAGTTCAGGATGTTTCGCATCCCCTAATGCAACAATTACTGAAGTTAAATCCTTACCCAATTTTTTGTGTTTTAAAAAGTCTGCAAACTTAGTTATTAATTATCAACAGAGTTTTTCATGTGGGATTACTTTTCCTACTTTTGTTGTATCTAGACCTGTGTTTGATTTAGATAAACTGCTATTTCGACCGTTTAACGGAAGAAATGAATTTGAGAAGGAGCCCATGAGAATTGCGATTGTACTAAACACATCCTGGAATATTTATAATTTCCGGATGAATTTTGTTAAAAAATTAATAGCGGAAGGATTTGAGGTCCATACCATAGCGCCCGAAGACAAATTCACGCATTACTTAACAGAAGCCGGATGCATCCACCACAACCTGAAAATGGATAGTCGTGGGGCAAACTTCATTAAGGATACTGCATTGATTTTTGAACTTTATGCCATTTACAAGCGCGTAAAGCCAGATGTAGTACTCCACTTCACAATCAAGCCAAATGTTTATGGGACGCTGGCAGCAGCTTTGTTGAAAATACCCGCCATTAACAATGTTTGTGGTTTAGGGACGGTTTTCCTCAAAAAGAACCTGGTATCCCTGGTTGCAAAGGCTTTATATAGATTAAGTTTCCGATTTGCCAATAAAGTCTTCTTTCAAAATGAAGATGACTTAAAATTATTCATTGATAAAAGACTGGTGCCCGCAGCAAATGTTGGGCTCGTACCGGGCTCTGGCATTGACCTGAGCCATTTTACTCCAAAGCAATTTTCACGGAACGAAAAATTTACTTTCCTGCTGATTTCCCGACTCATCACAGATAAAGGTATCCTGGAATACATTGAAGCGGTGCAAAAGCTAAAACAAAATGGACTCAATGCCCACTTTCAAATTTTAGGATCCATCGATCCGATGCATAAGCGAGGCATCCAAAAAGAAACAATCGACCGCTGGATTGAATCAGGGACCATCGAATATTTGGGAACTACCGAAGATGTTCGCACTTTCATCAATCAGGCAGATTGTATTGTTTTGCCCTCCTATCGGGAAGGAACCCCACGCACCTTGCTTGAAGCCGCCAGTAGTGCAAAGCCAATTATTGCCACCAATGTGGCGGGGTGTAATCAAGTTGTGAAAAATGGTGTTAACGGACTTCTTTGCAATATTAAGGATGCGAATGACCTTGCCGTCAAGATGGAGACGATGGCCTCGTTTGATGACCTACAGTTAGCCCAGCTTGGTAGTAATGGTCGCCTTAAAATGGAAAAGGAATTTGGGGACAACCTCGTGATTAACGAGTACCTTTCGGCATTGTCAGAAATTAAACCCAGTCACTAACCCTTTGTCATGATTGTAAAAGAAACCGGTTTTGAGGGCCTCCTTGAAATCTTCCCTTCTATTTTTAAAGATTCCCGTGGTTGGTTTTATGAATCTTATCATCAAGCCCGATTTAAGGAACATGGAATCCTGACCGAATTTGTTCAGGAGAATCAATCATTTTCTACAAAAGGCGTAGTTAGGGGGCTTCATCTCCAATTAAACCCACATGCGCAAAGTAAGTTGGTGACGGTGATTGATGGAAAAATACGCGATGTGGTTGTTGATCTGCGACCCACTTCCAAAACTTTCAAACAGGTTTATTATTGTGAACTGGATAGCGTCAAGCGCAACTATTTACTTGTGCCTGAAGGGTTTGCCCACGGGTTTGCAGCTATGGAAGATACTATCTTTTCCTATAAGTGCTCTGATTTCTACAACAAGGAATCCGAAACCGGAATTATTTGGAATGACCCCGAACTTCAAATTGATTGGCAAACCGACAATCCTATAATTTCCGAAAAGGACCAGCAACTTCAAACGCTAGAACAGTTCCTGAATAAATTGTAATTTGACGCCTGAAATTAACTTTTCGGTATTGAAAACCTATTTCTTATTTGTCCTTAAGATCCTGACTGTTGCAGGCATGCTTACCTCGTGTGCTTCCTATAAGCAAAATATTATGTTTAAAATACCCGAAGGGTATGCCCTCGACAAAGCCACGCTACAGGCAGAACAAAATTATATTATCCAAAAAAATGACTACCTCGAGTTGGATGTATATACAAACAAAGGGGAAAGGATCATTGATCCTGATTTGGAATTAATGAAGGATATGCAAAATCAAAACCAAAATACGACAAAGAAAATCCAGTACCTGGTAGACTCAAAAGGAATTGTAAAACTCCCCATGGTTGATGCCATCCATCTTGAAGGGCTTACCATTCGGGACGCAGAAACACTTTTACAAAAAGAATATTCGAAATTTTATACGGATCCTTTTGTCAACCTGATCTTCGTAAACAAACGAGTAATTGTACTGGGTGCCCCGGGTGGATTGGTGGTGCCCTTAATTGATGAAAATGTTCGACTGACAGAAGTCCTTGCTATGGCAAAAGGGATAGACAACAATGCAAAAGCGCAGAACATCCGAGTGCTAAGAGGAGAAGAAATTTTCTTAATCGACTTCAGCACAATTGAAGGTTATAAAACCTCAAATTTAATTATGCAACCTGGCGATATCGTATATGTAGAACCAATTCGCAGGCCTTTCAGCGAAGCACTTCGCGACTACTCCGGTGTTCTTAGCGTGGTTGCAAGTTTAACAACACTCATTGTTGTAATCACAAGTGTCAACTAACGTACATTGAATACAAATCGCTCGCACATATTACCACCTTCGGATACTATCGACTTTAACAAGTTGGGCATCATTGTGCGCAGTAAAATAGTGTGGATTCTCCTGATTTTTGTTGCCGTCAATACTGCAGCTTACTTAGTTATACGCTATTCGCAGGATCGGTTTGAATCGAAAAGCGAATTAAAACTGGACATTAAAAATGATGCTACAGAACTGGGGATCAAAACCATTGTTGAAGAACAGAATTTAAACATCATTTCCGGTGAGATTGAGTTGCTTCAATCACGTTTGTTCCTAACCATTGTACTGGATTCTATTGACATCGATGTAAGTTTCTTTAGTAAAGGCGAGTTCTTAAATACAGAATTGTATAAAAATTTTCCTGCCACTGTTCTTTATAAAATCAAGGATCCCTCCTATTATGATCAGGCCATTCCTTTCGAAATTATCGATTCACAATCCTATCAAGTTATTTTTCCGAATGGAAATAAAATTACAGGGAAATTTGGTGAACGCATACTAACAGATGGTATTGAACTGACTTTGAAAAAAAATAAGTCATTCCACGATGAAAAAAGCAATGAATATTTTTTCGTAATCAATAGTCGTGAATTGTTACTGGACAACTTGATCAAAAGCCTTTCTGTTGAGCCACTGAATTTTAATGCCAACACCATCCGCATTTCTTTCATTGATAAAAATCCTGTGAAGGCCCGGGATATGGTGAATAAAATCGACTCGGTGTACCTCGTTTTTAGTAATGAGCAAAAAAACCTGGCCAACAAGCAAAAGATTGAATGGCTAAATGACGAACTCCGCCAGATTGAAGAAAAGATGGATGGTGTAGAAGATTACTTCGAAAACTTTACCCTTCAAAACAGAACACTGAACTTAGATGAGGACCTGCAACGAACGGTTACCATGATCACAGCCATTGATTCACAGCGCTTCGATGTTGGTGCCCGTCTTCAACAAATCAATCTTGCTATTGAGGATATGGGTTCGGTGTCCCCTTCCTTTTCGCTTGCAAATTTGCGTTCCCTTCCCGACAATCTTTCGAGGGATCTTGAATTTCTTCAAAAACAAATGATTGCCCAGGAAAGGCTGGGATTGTCCTATTCTGAGGTAACGTTTGCCTTCAAGCAAAACCAAAAAGAAATAGATGCTTTGCGAAAAAAAATTGAAGGACAATTGATTGGAATTAAAAAAGAACTGTTGACCTCCTTACAAAATCTAAATCGAAAGAAAAATCAACTGGAGAGTGAGTTCGTTCGCATGCCGGACAAGAGCACGCAATACACGAAGAACCAACGTTTCTATAAATTGTATGAGCAATTTTATCTGATGCTTATCCAATCCCGATCGGAGTTTGAAATTGCGCAAGCCGGAAGTATACCTGATTTTAAAATCCTCTCCCCTGCCAACATTCCGCAAAAGCCCATTTCACCAAACAAGCTGATGATTGCAGGCATTGGATTGGTCGGTAGTTTTGTCATGATGTTCTTTTTTATCGGTATCCTTTATTTACTCAACAACAAAATCATTAACATCACGGAGTTGGAAAGAATAGAAGACGCTCCAGTTTTGGGCGTTATCCCTGTTTCGAAATATGGAGAAAGTTCGGGGTTGCACATTGTTGATCATCCGAAGTCAATGGTGAGTGAAGCTGTTCGAACACTGCGAACAAATCTTGACTTTTTCAAAATCAACTCATCCAATAAAGTCATTGCAATTTCATCCACGGTAAGTGGTGAAGGGAAATCTTTTATTGCCATGAACCTCGGAGGGGTGATCGCCCTTTCAAAAAAGAAAGTAATCATGTTGGATGTAGACATGCGCAAACCAAAAAGCAGTACACCAACTTCGGAAACAGATCGTACCAAAGGAATGAGCACCATTCTTATTAAGAAACACAAATGGCAGGATTGTGTTTACAAAACCTTCCTGGAAGGATTCGATTATATTCCATCAGGACCGCATCCTCCTAACCCCTCTGAGCTTTTATTGAATGGAGAATTTTCAGAAATGCTGGAGGAGATGAAACAACATTATGATTGCATCATCCTTGATACCCCACCCGTTGGGCTTGTTACCGATGGTATAATGGCCATGAAACGTGCAGATATTTCTATTTATGTATTCCGGGCAAATTATTCAAAGAGAGAATTCTTAATGAACTTGAAGCGGATCATTAACATGAACAACTTCAAAAACATCACCTCTGTTCTTAATGCCATGCCTTCTTCAAAGGAGAAATATGGATATGGGTATTATGAAGACAATGATAAAAGTACCTTTAGTTTAAAGTCATTATTTAAAAAATAGTGCTAAACTGGTTCAAACCAAAAGAACAAAACCCGGATGTAGAACCTATCACCGTTGACATCCATTCACACTTGTTGCCAAATCTAGACGATGGTGTTGAGTCGTTCGAGCAAGCCGAAGAAATCATTCTCAATTTTATTGATCTTGGCTACAAAAAATTGATTACCACTCCGCACGTAATGAGTGATGCCTATAGAAATACTTCCGCAGGAATTCTTTCAAGGCTAAGTGAGCTAAACGAATATCTGAAATCAAAGAACATCCACATCCCCATAGAAGCTGCCGCTGAATATTACCTAGACGAAGAGCTGGTAAATAAATTGAACAGTGACGAACCGCTTTTAACTTTTGGACAAAACCTCCTACTCTTTGAGACCAACTTCCTGTCTGAGCCACTTATCTTAAAAGAGTTTATATTTCTTGCCAACACAAAAGGATACCAACCCGTGCTGGCACATCCCGAGCGTTACATTTATCTGCAAAACAATTTTGAGAAAGCACAGGATTTTTTAGACCGGGGAGTTTATTTTCAAATCAATATCAATTCCATCACCGGGCACTATTCTAAAGCTATCCAGCAAACAGTACACAAATTGATTGATAAAGGGATGGTTCATCTTGTAGGAAGCGATTGCCATCATCTTCAGCATATAAACCTTGTTCGTGAGGCGCAAAAAACGAAGGCTTACAAGAAAGCATTATCTTTGCCGCTACTAAATAATACACTTTAACATGATCATCGCAGTTACGGGGGCCAATGGATTGCTAGGGAACCAAATCGTTCGCACCCTCTTAAACAATGGTGAACAGGTAGTTGCATTAAAAAGAAAAACGAGTGATGTATCCTTGTTAGACGACATTACGGATAGAATCGAATGGCGGGAAGGCGATGTCACCGATGAAATATCATTGCTGGAGTGTTTTAAGGGAGTAGATGCTGTGATCCACGCTGCGGCCTCTGTATCTTTCAAAAGAAGTGAACGCCAAAAAATATTCGACATCAATGTTACAGGCACCAAAAATGTTGTCGATACCTGCTTAGCGTTGGGAGTCAAAAGGCTTTTGCATGTTAGTTCGATTGCGGCCCTTGGCAGGCCCACCAATAAAAACATCATCGATGAAAAAAATACATGGACATCCAGTCCACTGAATAGCATTTATGCCGAATCAAAATACCTGGCAGAACTGGAAGTATTCCGTGGACAAGAGGAAGGCTTGAGCACGGTGATGATCAACCCAACCGCAATCCTTGGCCCAAGCGACTGGAACAAGAGCAGTTCGCAACTCTTTAAATATGTAGGCAATCAAAAGCGCTTTTACATTGATGGCACGCTCAATTATGTTGATGCGCGCGATGCAGCCAATATTGTCTATCAATTATTGACCTCAAGCATCGAAGGAGAACGATTTGTAGTAAGTGCCGGCCATATTGAATACCTCGATTTCTTTCAGAAAATTGGGAAATCACTCAATAAGCGACCGCCTACAATCAAAATCAATAAGACTATTTTAAAAATATTGGCCAACCTGGAAGACCTCCGGTCAGTGCTTACCGGATCTACCCCATTGATTACCCGGGAAACCGCCAGAATGGCTGGAAAGAGCTTTATTTACGATAATCAAAAGATTATTGATCGCCTGAATTTTAAATTTCAAACGATTGAAACTACATTGGAATGGTGCAGCACGTACTATATAACAAAAATGAGTCGTAAAAAATAAAAAGGTAATATTTAGCTTTACGCAGGATTTATCTACTTTAGAAAAACCTTTACTACATGGCGAGAGAATATCGGAAGAGAGAAGAGGAGAACGAGTTAATAAAACGCTTTGAGGATTACCTCCGAACACGGAAAGCAGGATTTTTCGATATCGATGCCTACGAACAGATAATCGAGTATTACCTTATCCGGGCGAAATACAAAAAAGCCCTTAAGGCGGTCAATGAGGCCATTCAACAATATCCGTTTTCAATTGAAATCATCACCTTAAAGGCGCAGATCCTTTCCAATTTGGAAGAATATGACCTGGCCTTAGACCTGCTCGAGCAAGCACACAATTTACAACCCAACGATCCCGAGATTTTTCTTACCAAAGGATCCATCCTTTCCTTACAAGGAAATTTTGAACTCGCCATTGAAAATTATGCGCAAGCCTTGGATCTAGCCGAGGATAAAGATGAAGTCTACTATAACATGGGCCTGGCCTATCAAAGTATGGAAGACTATGAGCAGGCAATCGAGGCATATAAAAATTCAATAGAAGAAAACATCAACCATGAAGGCGCCCTTTATGAATTGGCGTATTGTCTGGACGTAAGCGGTCAACTCGAAAGCAGCGTATCCTACTACAAACAATTTATTGATGCTGATCCATATTCAGCAGCTGCGTGGTACAATCTCGGTATTGTTTACAACAAGCTTGAAAAATTTGAGGATGCATTAAAAGCATACGACTACGCCATTACCATTGATGACACATTTGCATCAGCCTATTTCAATACTGGAAATAGCTACATGAACCTCAATCAATATACAAAGGCACTCGACTCTTTTAAAAAGACAATTGATCTGGAAGGACCGAGTGCTGAAGTTTATTTTTCAATTGCCTCCGCGTACGAAAACCTGGAGCAATATGAATTGGGATTGAAGTACTATCAAAAAGCAGCCAAGCTTGACAATCTTTATGATGAAGCATGGTATGGTGCGGGCAACTGTCTTGAGAAACAAGAAAAGTGGTATCAGGCATTGCACTTTTTTAATAAAGCTTTAAAACTCCATACCGAAAATGCAGAGTATTGGAAGTCGGTAGCGCATGCTGAATACAAAATCGGAAACACCATCTCCAGTTTGGATGCGTATGATGAGGCAGCAAAACTAGACCCTACTGATAAAGAGATATTCCTAAACTGGTCTTACATATTTTTTGAACAAGGCAGTTATGATAAGGCGATTGAAATCCTGAGTTCAGGATTTGAAGACAATCCGGATGATCCTGAATTCTTTTATCGGATGACCGCTTACCTGATTGAAGGAGGAAGATATAAGGAAGCCTTTAATTATTTGGAAAATGCGCTAATTTTGGATTTTGATGGACACCACGTTCTATTTGATTTTTTCCCGAAACTAGAAACGCAAAAAGCCCTTTACAAAATTATCGAACAATTTAGAAAAGAAAACAAATGATCATAGGTTCGCGCAATCGTAAAAACGAACCGAAAGAACATTCCCCTTCACATCTAAAAATTAACAAGTAAGAAATGAATTACGAATTGAATAATCTTCCTGAGCGCACCAAAAAGCCGAACAGACAATATGGCTTTACGATGGCAATGGATAAAGGCTTAAGTGCACGCGAAGCTGAAGATTTTGTAGAAGTATGCGCAGACCATGTGGACATTGTAAAACTAGGTTGGGCAACTTCCTATGTTACACCAAAGTTGAAAGACAAACTGAAAGTTTATAAAGATGCCGGAATACCCACCTACTTTGGAGGAACATTGTTTGAAGCATTTGTAATCCGAAACCAATTTGATGACTACCGTAAAGTACTCGACAAATATGATATGCCTTTCGCAGAAGTTTCGGATGGCTCTATTGAATTGGACCACGACAAGAAATGCGACTATATCGCAAAACTTTCCGAGCAAGTGACTGTATTGTCTGAAGTAGGATCGAAAGATGCTGAAAAAATTATCCCACCATACCAATGGATTGAGTTGATGCAAAAAGAACTGGATGCCGGTGCGTGGAAAGTAATTGGGGAAGCCCGTGAAGGTGGAAACGTGGGTTTGTTCAGGTCTACTGGTGAGGTTCGTTCAGGACTTGTACAGGAGATCCTTACAAAAATCCCTTTCGAAAAAATTATTTGGGAAGCGCCACAAAAAGCGCAGCAGGTTTGGTTTATCAAACTACTGGGAGCGAATGTGAACTTAGGAAACATTTCGCCAAATGAAGTCATTCCTTTAGAAACGATCCGCCTTGGATTACGTGGCGACACGTTCTTACATTTTCTGGGGATTGAAAAAACAGGGAGCAAAACCCCACCTTTTTACAACGACTAAAAATTATTTTTGAGACGACTTAAGGATTATATTCTCCTCTATCTAAAAGGTATGGGAATGGGAGCCGCTGATGTAGTGCCTGGTGTTTCCGGTGGAACCATTGCGTTTATCACAGGCATCTATGAGGAACTGTTGGCATCGATCAAATCGATTGACAAAGTAGCGCTTCAGCTTTTGTTCCGATTTGAACTCGCTGAATTTTGGAAAAGCATCAATGGAAATTTCCTGCTTGCTGTATTTTTAGGAATCGCCACGAGTATTATTTCGATAGCCAAAGTTGTTACATCCCTGCTACAAAGCCATCCGATACACATTTGGTCGTTCTTCTTTGGTTTGATTTTAATATCAGCCCCACTCGTGTTGCGCGAAATCAGAAAATGGAATGTGGCCGCTGTATTCTCACTACTCATTGGTATTTCCGTTTCGTATCTCTTAACCATTCTAACACCCAGCCAAACACCGGAAGCATACTGGTTTATTTTTATTGCGGGAGCATTGGCAATCTGCGCCATGATCCTTCCGGGGATTTCAGGTGCGTTCATTTTATTATTACTCGGAAAATATGAGTTCATCGTCAATGCGCTCATTCAAATGAATATTCCGGTAATCCTTGTTTTTATATTGGGTTGTGCAACGGGAATCCTTTCCTTTTCACGGGTCTTAAGTTGGATACTTGAAAAATACCACACGATTACAATTGCCTTGTTGGCCGGCTTCATGCTCGGATCGTTAAATAAAGTTTGGCCATGGAAAGAAGTGATTTCCTATCGCTTCAATTCCCATGGAGAACAAATACCCGCCTTTGACAGAAGCATCTTACCGGGCACGTATTTGGAAAAAGTAAATGAAGACCCTCTGGTATTTCAGGCTATATTGATGATGGCATTGGGTATTTTATTGGTTGTGATAATGGAGAAAGTAGCGAGCAGGCTAAAACCAAAAATTTAAATTATGGAAAAAACATTTGGACTTATAGGGCTAACCGTTAGCCATTCGTTTTCGAAAACATATTTTGAAGAAAAATTTTTCAGGGAAGGACTACGGGACCACCTTTATCAACTCTTCCCACTTGAGAAAATTGAAGCGATCCAGGATTTATTTAAGGATACCGCAGGATTAAGCGGCTTAAATGTTACCCTACCCTACAAGGAATCCGTCATCCAATTTTTGGATGAAATTGACCCGGTGGCAAAAAGGATCGGAGCTGTAAATGTTATCAAAGTAAAAGACGGAAAGACGATTGGGTATAATACCGATTCAGCAGCGTTCAGCGAAACCCTTGAGAAATGGCTCCCTGAAAAAACAAAATTTAAGGCGCTGGTTTTAGGAACAGGTGGAGCGTCCAAAGCCATCCAGGAATCGTTGACCGAATTAAAAATTCCATTCAAAACCGTTTCCAGAAGTAAAGGCAAAGGTGACTTAACATACGATGAGTTAAACGCAAAACCGGAAACCATCGCAAAGGCACACTTAATCGTCAACACCACACCGTTGGGCATGCACCCCAATACAGAAGCCTTGGCCCCGATCGACTATACCCAGTTAACGGATGCGCATTATGTATACGACTTGATTTATAATCCTGCACGAACGCTTTTTCTACAAAAAGCGGAAATGCGTGGCGCGATGATTAAGAACGGATTGGAAATGCTTCACATCCAGGCGGAAAAATCCTGGGAAATCTGGAACCATTAAAATCCTGCGAAGGATTACAAAACAATCTTGCTACAAACAATAATCCCCCATTGGGGAATTAAGGGTAGCAAATCAAGCAAGGCTTAGAGTTCAAAAAAAAATGAGATACTAAAGCCATCTCAAAAATAGCACACCTGTCATGTTGAGCCTGCCTGGTCCGGTAGGCAGGTTTATCGAAACCTTATTAAAACGTATTCCTTGAATTTTACGTTGGGTATCTTTGCGGACTACCATTATTTATTAAAATCAAATTTCTAATTCACAATCAAACTCCCTAATTTTCAAGAATGGATTTTGAACTGACGAGCGAATACGAACCAACGGGAGATCAACCCAAAGCAATTGAACAACTTGTAGAAAGTATCAGACAGGGTGATGTGCATCAAACCTTGTTGGGCGTAACGGGTTCAGGCAAAACCTTCACAATCGCCAACGTTATCGATCAGGTACAAAAGCCTACGTTGGTGCTCTGCCACAACAAAACATTGGCTGCCCAATTGTACGGTGAGTTTAAAGAATTTTTTCCAACCAACGCTGTTGAGTATTTTATCTCCTATTACGACTACTATCAGCCCGAAGCATTCATTCCTTCCTCCAATTTATATATTGAAAAAGATCTTTCGATAAACGAAGAAATCGAAAAGCTACGGCTTCGCGCTTCTTCATCCTTGATGACGGGACGTAGGGATATTATTGTGATTGCATCGGTTTCCTGTATTTATGGAATTGGAAACCCCGATGATTTTGCTAACAGCGTCATCCGGTTAAGTGTTGGCGAGACTATCGCACGGAATAAATTATTGTTCGCGCTGGTCGATATCTTATACAATCGCACAGAAGCCGAATTCAAACGCGGCACCTTCCGGGTAAAGGGCGATACGGTAGATATCTTTCTTGCGTATGCCGATCATGCCGTCCGAATTTATTTCTGGGGAGACGAAATTGAATCGATCCAAACGATAGATCCGGTTACCGGAAAAAAATTAAGTGATGAAAAAGGAGTGACAATTTTTCCGGGCAATCTGTTTGTTACCGGAAAAGATGCCTTGCAACGCACCATCCATGAAATCCAGGATGACCTCGTTCAGCAGATACACATGTTTGAAGCAGAGAAAAGACACCTGGAAGCCAAGCGCATAAAAGAACGTACTGAATTTGATATCGAGATGATGCGTGAACTTGGGTATTGTTCGGGCATCGAAAACTATTCGCGCTACTTTGATAGAAGACAACCAGGAGGAAGACCCTTTTGCCTGATCGATTATTTTCCTGATGACTTTTTAATCGTGATCGATGAAAGCCATGTGACCATTCCACAAATCCGCGCCATGTGGGGCGGTGATCGATCGCGCAAAGTCAATCTGGTGGATTATGGATTTCGCTTACCCTCTGCGCTTGACAACCGCCCGTTGACATTCAATGAGTTTGAAACGCTGGTCAATCAAATCATTTACGTAAGCGCTACCCCTTCTGAATATGAACTTCGAAAATCGGAAGGTGTTGTAGTTGAGCAATTGATTCGTCCAACCGGATTATTGGATCCTGAAATTGAAGTGCGGCCCAGTAAAAATCAAATCGATGACCTGTTGGAAGAAATCGATGAGCGCGTAAAAGTAAAAGAGCGTGTGTTGATCACCACGCTTACCAAACGAATGGCAGAAGAGCTTACAAAATACCTGGAACGCGCTTCTGTAAAATGCAGATACATCCACTCCGAAGTGGACACCCTTGATCGCGTTGAGATTTTGCGTGAATTACGCTTAGGTGTTTACGATGTGTTGGTGGGTGTGAACTTATTGCGCGAAGGCCTGGACTTGCCGGAAGTTTCGTTGGTGGCGATTATCGATGCGGATAAAGAAGGATTTTTAAGAAACCAACGTTCACTGGTGCAAACCATCGGTCGCGCAGCACGGAACGCAAATGGAAAAGTGATCATGTATGCCGATAAGATTACCGAGTCGATGCAATTGGCCATTGATGAAACCAATCGCAGGCGCATGGTACAAACCGAGTACAACCTAAAACACGGCATTACACCAACAACAGTTTTAAAATCGCGCGAAGCGATTATGGGACAGACTTCTGTTGCGGATTCCAAAAAAGCGAAGAAGAAATACTATGTGGAACCGGATGATGTTTCGCTTGCAGCGGATCCGGTAACAGCCTATCTGAACAATGATCAACTGACCAAGATGGCTGAGAGCACACGAAAGTTAATGGAGAAAGCTGCGAAAGATTTAGAATTTATGGAAGCCGCACGCTTACGGGATGAATACCTGGCGATCAAAAAATTAATTGAAGAAAGAAAGTAAAACGCCTTTTCTAAAGATGTTTTATCTTTGAAATCATATCCTTCATAAAATGAAAAAAATTATCCTCGTTTGTCTATTAGCAGCAACTGCATTTTTTAGTCATGCCCAAATCGCCAATGACGTGATGGTGGGTGGTGGCTTTGACTTGATTAAAACCGATTACAATTCCTTTTTCGATAAAGCGCAAATTGGGGGTGAACTGAATTATTTTATCACAAAAGATTTTACCGCCACAGCAGGACTTGAAGTCTGGACTGCTGACCAACTAAGTTTTGTAATTGGCGGAAGATATTATCCAGTAGATGAATTGTTTCTTCGTGCGCGCGGGCTTATCGGTGTGAATGATTTATCCATCGGTGCCGGCTGGACAAAACCCATTGGTGAAAAAGTACGACTTGAAGCGATGGCCGATTTTTATTTCGACCTTCAGTTTGCTGTTCGTATTGGGTTTGGGTACGTGTTCAGAAAAAATTAAGCAGTGGCCATGGCCTTGCTGGCCTTTCTGTAAATAAAAGAATGATAGATATGCCTGCGAGCAAACCGATCGGGAGTATCTGAATTGACTAATTTGAGGTACGTATTGCGTGGGATTCCAAAGTATTCATAACTGCTTCCATCAGCAAAATCCACTTCAAGTGTCTGGTTTTTGTAACGGAAATCAATAATTCGGGAGGTGGTTATCGCGGCTGTGTATTGTTCTACCTGAAGTGCATGCGTTTCCGGGGAAATACTTACCAGAAGATGGTAGGCTTCAATAAACTCCTTGCTTTTTTCCTCCGCTTCTAATTTGGCAGCTTCATTTCCCGCAAACTTATCAGGATGCCAATCCTTCATTAAAGAGCGGTAAAGCGCTTTTAGCTCGGCCAGCGTCACTTCCTTCTCCACTCCCAACAGCTTTCTGGATTCAATAATTTTCTTCATCTGGTAATAATTGTCATTTAATGGGCGCAAAAGTAAGCGAATTCCACGAAAGTCTTGCGAGGCAAGTAAAATAAGCTGTAACCCTGACAGCCGAAGGTGGGTCTAACCACAAAAAAAACAAACGTATGTTCCTCAACTACCTGCGCATTGCCTTTCGAAATATCTGGCATAACAAGACCATATCCTTTATTAATTTTTTTGGATTGGCGGTCAGTATGTCCGTGTGTCTCATCCTGATTTTTATTGTTGCTGACCAATACAGCTATGATGATTATCACAGCAAAAAAGACCGAATCTATCGTGTCATTACGGATCGTACCGAACTCAAAGAACGCGTGTGGTCGACCGCTACCACAGCTTATCCATTGGAGGAAATTATTAGTGACCATCAGGGAATAGAAAAAACGGTTACTATAAAAAGAAGGTTTACCGGAGTCGCGGGATGGAAAGAACAGGAAATTCCCTTTCGTGGGTATTATACCAACTCCAATTTCCTTTCTGTTTTTGATTTCCCTCTGGAAAAAGGGAATCCAAAAGAGGCGCTGTCCCTTCCTAACTCTATCGTGCTGACAAAAGCATTAGCCACCAAAATTTTTGGTGATGCAAATTCTATCAACGAAATAATCAACATTGAAGAAATGGGTGAGTTTATCGTGACGGGTGTACTGGCAGAACTTCCCGGCAAAACCCATTTTGATTTTGAAGCACTCTCTTCCACTCAATTCTTAGAAGGACTAGCCGCCCGTGATACTTCTGTATACACAGGTTTTGAAGACTGGAATAACATTTATGATAGCTATATCTATGTGCTCTTAAAAAATGATGTAGATCCTAACGATCTCACAAATCTATTTTCAGACGCAGCGAAAAACCATTATGATCCTGAGGAAAAATTTGAATACAAATTTAAACTTCAACCCCTTACAGGCATAACGCCCGGACCGCTGTTGAGCAATACTACCGGGTTTGGTTTGCCTTATTTCATTATCTATACGTTGCTAGGCATCGCGCTGCTGGTATTGGGGTCAGCGTGTTTTAATTACGCAAACCTGACCACTGCGCGCGCCATCAATCGCGCGAAAGAAATTGGGGTACGAAAAATAGTAGGGGCGAAAAACCGTCACGTGTTTGCACAATTTATGATGGAAGCACTCATCATTTCCCTGATTGCATTTCTCTTCGCAGATCAAATGGTACGTTTCCTTATCCCGAAGATGAACGGATTCTTTCAGACGATGGGTGCACCTGTTGTCTTTGATAAAACTCCCGGCTTGTACGTATGGTTTTTTGTATTCACGATTCTTGCCGGATTGATGGCTGGCATTATCCCCGCTGCATTTTTTGCAGCAACCAACCCATTACACGCATTAAAGAAAAGCATTCAACTTGATAAGCTTGGAAAAAGGATCGGGTTCCAGCGCTTTGATATGCGAAAGATTTTAGTGGTTGTCCAATTTTCAGTCACCATCTTTTTTGTGATCACCATCATCACCGTATACCAACAAAGTAAATTCGTATTGAACACCGACCATGGTTTCAAGACAGAAGGAATTTTAAATGTGAAACTGCAAGGTGTTCCCTTTGAAAAAATTAAGCCTGGATTTGAATCGGTATCAAATGTAAAGGTAGTAGCCGCTGCTACGCACTTACCCGCACTTGGAACAAACAACAACGGTCTTGTAAAACTTGCTGAAGAACAGGAGCCGGTGACGGTAAGTTATTTTGGCGTAGACAATCAGTATATCAATTCGATGGGGCTAACACTTCTCGCGGGGAAAAACTTTCCGGAAAATATTCCCACAGAAGAGCAATCTATTATCATTAACGAAAAAGCAGTTACGCGCTTTGGCTGGGCCGATCCACAGGAAGCCATTGGGCAGGTCATTGATTTCAATGATAAACCCCTCACGATCATTGGTGTGATAAAAGACTTTCATTACGAACGCCTTGATGAAGAAATCGGATCCATGGCGCTACGGTTTCAACCCCAAAGTGTGAATACTGTAATCGTATCCATCCATGCCGACCATGCAAAAGAAACAATAGCCCAATTGGAAACCGTATGGAAACAAACGACCAACCGCCCTTTTGAATATGCCTTTTATGAAGATGAATTACGATTGAGCTACGGTTTCTTTGAAGCAATTGTCATGATCCTGGGATATGTGACGTTAATTGTTTTATCAATCGCTTGCCTGGGTTTGTTGGGAATGGTGATCTATCACATTCAAAACAAAACCAAAGAAATAGGCATTCGCAAAACACTGGGTGCGCACGCCTTTAATATCCTATCAACAATCGGAAAGAGTTTTTTCATCCTGATTTTAATTGCGTATGTCATCGGTGGTTCGTTGGCCTATGTTGTCAACAACAGTTGGTTGCAATTAAACGAGTACCATGTTGACTTTGGGTTACTCACCATTGCAATAGGCTTCGCTGTTGTACTGATGATCGTTGCCATCACGATAGGATCACAATTCTATAAAGCTATGAATTTAAATCCGGTTGAGTCGTTGAAGAATGAGTGAGGGGTTTAATGTGATATCCAGCGAGGCCAAGCAATGAGTTTGCGTTTTCAGGTTTAACCTATCTTTTATTTATGAAAAGTACTTCAGATGGTTTCCAATCTGTCGCTATTTGGTCAGCCAACTCAAGCCATCGTTTTATTCTCTTAGTAGTTGGAACTGATTCATTCCAATATTCTACAAACAAAGCGTCTTCCATTGTGTGAGCGGCCGTAATCATTTCCTCTTCAATGTCTGCTAAGGCTCTGTAAATATACAATCCTCCTCGATTAACGTTGGATGCCATTGCCACGCTTCCAGCTGAAAACAAGTCCCTTGCTTGAGATGCTAAAACTCCGTGGTACGTTAGCAAATAAATAGCAACATCATTGTATTTGTTTTTTACACGAGAACCAGCTACAATTTTCGGGCACAATAATGATGCCTCTGCTCTCAATTTTCTTTTTTCTGATTGAGAGAGTTCTGTGTATAATCTAATTTGAAGCGGTAACGAGTGTTCTTGTTCGGGCTTTTCCTCTATCCACCAAAGCCTTTCGCCTTCTTTTAACCTTGCCTTTGCGTATTCTCTGATGAAATGCATTTTTTTCTCAACCGGCAATACAGCAAATTCATCGTAGGAAATTTTCATTTGTGTGAATAATGAAGATTTTGCGTCTATTTCTAATTCAAATCTTGGAACGTGTGATGTTCTAACATGGATTACGCAGTCCTGATATGATTGCCATTTTACTTCAGGTAGACCGCCCATTTTCCCGAATACAACATAGATAAATATAACATCTTTGTTTCGGAATGTTTCAAATACGCTATTAGCAACACTTCTCCAAGTATCTTTTTCTGTATACTTCACCTCTATCCCATATTCTTCGACTGCTATATCAGGAAATGCGTATGGGTGTGGGTTGTAGTCTATTTCAATTTTATTATCTGTGAAAAGAGTTTGAAGAACGTCCCTTACTTTATTTTCAAAAATTTTTGATGAAGTAAATATATTCTGTCGTGCCTCTTGCGTTAATTGCTCCACCAATTTATCAAGAAGGGTCTCAAACTCTTTTTTGGTCATTCTACAAAAGGCATTTTTTTACTGATTGTGCAATGTACCAAGCTAACACAGGCGGTACAGCGTTTCCTATTTGTCGCTCCGTTTCTCTAAGTTTAGCTTCAAAGATAAAACTATCGGGGAAAGATTGAATACGCGCGGCTTCTCTCATTGATAGTCTTCGTGGTAATGAATAATGAAACTGAATATTTCCGTGACATTCAGCTCTAATTGTAAAGGCTGGTTTTGTTTGTACTAATTTTCTTCCCCCTTGCTCCCCACTTTTTTTAGCTAAACTCCAAATATGGTTTATTTGATCGTTTTCCTCTATTTTTTCTAAATCGTGAATTGCATCATAACTTGTTAGCCAGTTATCTTTTTGTCTAACTGCTTTGGGAGGAACAAATGGTTTGATACCTTTTGCTGTTCCCACAATAAAGACACGTTCTCTACTTTGCGGAACACCATAATCTGCTGCGTGATACAACTGATAACTTATATCATATCCTAACTCATTGAAATCGTGAAGAATTTTATCAAGAGATTCTTTTCGTGTTTTCATCAACAATCCCTTTACGTTTTCCGCAATAAATATTTTAGGTTTTGTGAGTTTTATTGCCTCAACCATATAAGTGTAAAGACCACTTCTCTGCCCATTTACACCTAACCCTTTTCCATTTATTGAAATGTCTTGACATGGAAAACCTCCAATCAAAACGTCAGTTTGCGAGGGTAATTTATCCATATAATCACGAATGTCTCCACAATGAATATTATTGTCAATATTTCGGGCATAGCTCTTACAGGCATGCGGATTTAACTCATTAGCCCATCCAATTTTGAATGGATTTTTACCATACTTTTTTCCGAAAACTGAGAAACCACCAACAAATCCTAAATCCATTCCTCCGCAGCCAGAAAATAAAGAAATTATTGAAAACTCTTTTGCGTTTTGTAGGATGCTTTGCGTTGGTTTTTGCTTTTTGAATGTCGCCCCAGATTTAGCTACAATAGTTTGTACATCATGGTCTGAGTCAAAATATCGTTTCCTTAGTGAAGTGGCAGGCATATCATTTTTTTTTCCATCAAAATATGCCCAAATCTAAGATTTTCCTAAGAAATTCTTTGATTGGGACACAATCTGTCAGGTTTTTTGCATGTGTAAGGATGACGCTTGCCATAGTTTTGATATTGAGTGGCTTGGGCAACTATGGCATTTGTTTAAATGTGCAGAATCAAGTCGAAGCACAATCCTTTTAAGGATATGAAAAGGCATCTGTACTAATCTAGTCTGTTCCAAGTTTTTATTTTATCAAAGTATATAAGGATATCGGTAACTAATCGTAATTGAACTTATTGTATTTGCTACTATGAATTAAGCAGTGAATATGAAGCCAATAAAAAAAAGGACACCCCTCGGTGTCCTTTTTACTTCATTAAATATTACTTACTTCGCAGCTTCAAAGCGCTTGCTCACTTCCTCCCAGTTCACCACATTCCAGAATGCAGAAACGTAGTCTGGTCTCTTGTTTTGATAATTGAGGTAGTATGCGTGTTCCCAAACATCCAATCCTAAAATCGGAGTTCCCTTTTCTTCTGCAACATCCATCAACGGATTGTCTTGATTGGGAGTAGACGTAACTGTCAACTTACCTCCAGCGCCTACATTCAACCAGGCCCATCCGGAACCAAAGCGTGTAGCAGCGGCATTCGAAAACTTGGTTTTAAATTCATCGAATGATCCGAATGCTGAATTGATTGCTTCGGCCAATGCACCTGATGGAGATCCTCCACCTTTTGGTCCCATTACGGCCCAAAACAAACTGTGATTGTAATGTCCACCACCATTGTTGCGGATAGCAGCACTGTACTTTGAAATATTCTTACAGATATCTTCTATGGAAAGGTCTTCGGCACCTGATCCGGGAAGTGCATTGTTCAAATTGGTAACATAAGCATTATGATGCTTACCGTGATGGATTTCCATCGTGCGTGCATCAATGTGTGGTTCCAATGCGTCATTTGCGTATGGAAGAGCGGGCAATGTAAAAGCCATAATTAGTATTTATTTAAACTGTTAAACATGTATTTTGAAGGATGTCAAATATACAACCATAAGCCCGGTGATAAAATTCAATGGGGTCTAAATTTTATAAACTTTTGATATCAATCACGCTTATCGCGGATGTGTGTAAAGAACGTATCAAGTAATTCCTTCCCTTCACGGTGCATAACCCCGGTTGTAATCTCCGTCTTGGGATGTAGTAACGGCTTACCAACGATTGAAAATCCACGCTGTATATCGGATGCCCCATATACGAGTCGTTGTAACTGCACCCAATGCAAGGCGCCCGCACACATGACGCATGGCTCCAACGATACATATAATGTACACTCGTTTAAATACTTCGAACCTAAATAATTGGACGCTGCTGTGATCGCCAACATTTCAGCATGGGCTGTTGCATCGTTTAGCTTCTCTGTCTGATTATGTGCCTTGCCGATAATTCGATTCTTGGATACCACCACAGCACCCACAGGAACTTCGCCAATCTCCAATGCATAGCGTGCTTCTTTCAGCGCTTCCCGCATAAAATATTCATCCGAATACAACTCCATTACTTGACTTTTATGCTCGACATGATCGCATGTGCTGTAATTTCCCAATCAGGGCGCATCCGTCTGGGACAACTAAATGAAAATACCAATGTTCGATTGGGCTCTACCAAGTATTTGATATACGTATACTCCAGCACGGGGGCCTGCTGTTCGAGCGACATGTTTTTTCCATTCATGCGTGATTCAAACTCAAAAAACACAAACTTCTTCTTATTGATTTCCGAAATTCCTTCGTTCAACATATCCACCCGATCAAACATATTCATCAGGCTGGACTTAAAAAATTTCTGTGCAATTTCAAGGTCATTGTCGGGCCATTGCGTAGCCGAAATGTTTACACTAAAAGCAATCAACCGATCCTGATCAGTATACCCCCCTAATGGTGCACGAACAGATCGAAACCGTTCATTGAAATCCAGATCATCCATCGGCTTAAAATCCTTTGGCAGCATCACCGAAATATCATCTGTAATTTTAACCCGGACCAGTCGGCTGCTATCAAATGAAAAAAGAAAGAGAATACCGATGAAGAGAAATCCACGCATGTAATTATTATTTTTTTGGGTATAACGAATGGGTATAACGAACGAACACAAAGGTTTATTAACTTTGGAGCCGTTTTGTGGTTATTTGCCGCAAATTTAATTGAAAACCTGATAAAAGCGATGTTACGAACCCATACCTGCGGAGAATTACGAATTTCAGATGTTGGAAAAAAAGTTGCCCTCACCGGCTGGGTACAAAAAACCCGTGAAGTTGGCCCTCTGTTTTTCATAGACTTACGCGATCGCTATGGTGTTACACAGGTATTATGCACCTTTCAAAAAGACGGGGAAGCAAAATCGGAAGCCCAAAATTTCCTAAAATCAATTGGCCGGGAGTTCGTGCTAAAAGTTTCCGGAATCGTTTCCGAACGCAGCAGCAAAAACACAAAAATCCCTACCGGGGAAATTGAAATCACCGTTCAACCCGAATCAGTTGCACAGGATATCCAACTCTTAAATGCTTCTAAAGTCCCTCCCTTCACCATTGAAGACGAAACCGATGGCGGAGATGAGTTGCGCATGAAATACCGCTACCTTGATTTAAGAAGAAATGTTGTTCGAAAGAACCTTCAGCTTCGCCATAAAATAACGCAACAAACGCGTACCTATTTGGATGGCCTGGAGTTCATCGAAGTAGAAACGCCAGTGTTAATCAAATCAACACCGGAAGGTGCCCGCGATTTTGTTGTGCCTTCCCGCATGAACACAGGAGAGTTTTACGCGTTGCCGCAATCGCCCCAGACATTCAAACAATTATTAATGGTGTCTGGATTTGACCGGTATTATCAAATTGTAAAATGTTTCCGAGATGAGGATTTACGGGCCGATCGCCAACCGGAGTTTACACAGATCGACTGTGAGATGGCGTTTGTTACACAAAAAGATGTGCTCGATACATTTGAAGGATTGATCCGTCATCTATTTAAAACGGTAAAAGGAATCGACATTCCGGAATTGCCCACCATGCAATATGCAGATGCGATGAAATGGTATGGCTCCGACAAACCGGATACACGTTTCGAAATGAAATTCACGGAGTTGAATGACGCTGCGAAAGGAAAGGGCTTTGCGATTTTTGATAGCGCTGAATTGGTCGTTGGAATTTGCGCAAAAGGATGCGCGAGTTATACACGCAAACAACTCGATGAACTCACTGATTTTGTAAAACGTCCGCAAGTAGGCGCAAAAGGATTGGTATATGTACAGGTGAAAGAAGATGGTACCTACAAATCATCGGTAGATAAATTTTATTCGCAAGAAGATTTGGCAACATGGGCAACAGCATGTGGTGCAACGCATGGCGATTTATTGCTGATCCTTTCAGGTGATATAAATGCTACACGCAAACAATTAAACGACCTTCGTTTGTTGATGGGCGAACGCCTCGGACTTCGTGATAAAAATACATACGCTGCCTTGTGGGTAGTCGATTTTCCTTTGTTGGAATGGGATGAAGAAACAAAACGCTTCCACGCGATGCACCATCCGTTCACTTCACCGAAGCCGGAAGACATGCCGTTGTTGGATAGCGATCCCGGAAAAGTTCGCGCGAATGCGTATGACATGGTCATCAACGGAACAGAAATTGGCGGTGGATCGATTCGTATCCACGACAAAGGAAGACAGCAATTGATGTTTCAGAAACTTGGATTCACCGATGAAGAAGCGAAAAAACAATTTGGATTCTTAATGGAAGCCTTTGAATTCGGGGCGCCACCCCACGGAGGTATTGCTTTCGGTTTGGATCGTTTATGCTCAATTTTCGGAGGTGCAGATTCCATTCGCGATTTTATCGCCTTCCCTAAAAACAATGCAGGCCGCGATGTGATGATTGATAGTCCTTC
>JBGTGG010000009.1:0-23996 GCA_041746855.1 Cyclobacteriaceae bacterium
AGGATCAAACGGAGAGGATTGTTGGTGAAGCCGAATTGCTTTTCTCGAAAGAAAAAATGCCACGATTAACGAGACAAGGGCACCGATCCAAACACCAGGGATGTAGGAAATAAACAAGAAATAATCATACGCACCATGAAAGAGTGTTGCTACAAACAAACCCACTAAAGAATAGTAAAGTTTTTTGTCGAGGGAGAATTTTGCTTTTCCTAAAAAGTATCCCATCAAAATGGCAAACGTGGCATGGGCGGGTACGGCTGTAAACATGCGGAGAATACCTGTAGTATATCCGTATTGAAAAACGTAAAGTATGTTTTCTAATGTCGCGAAACCCATTCCCACCATTACGGCATACACAATACCATCGAAGGGTTCATTAAAGTGTTTGTTTTGAAATAATATAAAACGAATGAAAAGAAATTTACTAAATTCTTCAACAAAGGCAACCTTAAAGAATGCGTTTACAAATTGGTGCGTAACATCGTCTTCGCGCAACAGCATCCAATACTGTGTTGGCAAACTAATTAACAACGTAACAATCGTGCTGAGAACACCATAGAAAAAACTGATTGCTAATAAGCGAAACGGTTCGCGTTCGTGTTTATCTTTTAGGTAGATGTAAACAGCTATAGCAATACCCGGGGCAAGAGCAACGGAGAAGAGCGCGATGAAATTCATGCTTACTCTTCAATTACCTCCTCTACTTCATCGAGTTTTTTGGAAGTATAATTTCCGGACGTGGTGTAAACAATTTTTCCTTCTTTATCCAACACAAAAAAGTACGGGATATCTTTTTTCTCAAACTCCAGCTCTTCTTTATACTTTTTCAATTCTCCTTTATAGAAAAGAATATAAGGAAGTAGTTGCGGGTCGATATCTTTTGCGGCTTTCTTTTTTGCCGTGCCGGCCGCGGTGGATTTCACACCTGTAAACATGGGGATGAAATATACATTTACATCGTATCCAAAACTTTCAAACAATCCTTTATTCTTTTGTATGAATTTTGAAAAAATGGGTTGAAACCATCCGTTCAATTCATCTTCAGACTTTTTTGAATACGCCAAGCCTACCAACGTGTATTTTCCCTTTACATCATTGGGCAACATTACTTTTTTATCGTCTACGGTTTCAGCTTCCATGTCGGGAAACATTTTGCCAACCACCTGGGCTTGAATACTTGTAACCACAACAAATAGAATAGAGAAAAGTAAATAGCGCATAATTGATTTTTTTTGAAGTTATCGAAGATAGGGATTTAGTTGGAGAAATTATCGGGAGTGTAGCCTCAAGATTCTGATTCTACAATTTTTTTACTGCGAAAAGTAGTTATATTGCTTAAGTATTCATATTCCATACTGAGACCTAGAGAGGTTAGCGAGATAGATAGTTAGTTAGTAGTTGGATGTGGATTTAGTCTTGACGGTGACATCGATAGTTAGTAATATTTTATTCCACCTAAATCAAAAAAAGATGCGAGCCATTTTATCTGTTATCATTTTATTAGTTTGTGTAACACTTTCTAATTCCCAGTCTAAATCCGATTCATTTGTTCCTGATGAAATTGTAATTCGCTTTGCGATTGGGATGGTTGATACCACATTCATGTTTGGCAATAAGTCAATGACATTAGTCCCGAAGAAACTGATTCGGAATGCATCTCTTGATTCCCTTTTAAGAAATGAAACAGTAATTGAAATGAGAAAGTTGGTTAAATCACTGCCGGAAACAGAAAAAAAATCAATGGAACAAAGCCCAAGGAATAAAGCTCTGCTTGATTTCTCCAGTAGTGTTATGGTATTAAAGGTTGCGAATCAAACAGACATACTAGCATTATGTGAAAAACTTAATAGTATTAGGGGAGTTGTCTATGCTGAACCAAATTGGTATTCACAAATAGATAACACCACACCAAATGACTCCTACTTTAACGCGCAGAAAAGTTTATACAACACAGAGTCTGGTCTTGAAGGTCACATAAATGCAACGCGAGCCTGGGATTTCACCACTGGCTCCGTTGATGTGAAAGTTGGAATTTTGGATACAGGGATAGATTATCATCATGAAGATTTGGGAAATGGTTTGTATGGTGTTACGGGTGCCGTTGTTTTAGGAGGGCATGATTATGTGAACAATGACAATGATCCCGATGACGATCATATTAGTAGTGGTAATAATCTAGGTAGTCATGGAACAAGAGTGACGGGGATTATTGGAGCTCGATGGAACAACAGTACAGGCGTAGCAGGCATTGCCGGAGGGTTAACACTATCTCCCTTGGGGCCAAAGCCGGGGGCAAGGATTTACGCTTTTAAAATTGCCAATCAAAATGGCAGTTCCACCGTTACAAATATGGCTACGGCAATTGTTGAGGGAGCTGTACCTTATTATGGTATAGGATGCCATATTCTAAACATTAGCTCCGGTGGAAATACGTATAGTGAATTGATGCGGGATGCCATTGGGATGGCCAACCAATTTGGTACCCTGATTATTGCCGCAAAGGGTAATAACGGCTCAACCAGTGTTCATTATCCAGCAGATTATGACAAGGAGTGGATACTGGCGGTAGGCGCGAGCACTGGCGATGGTACCCGGTATTACGAATCAAATTATGGGGGTGGTATTGATGTTGTTGCCCCGGGCTATGGAGGTATGATTTACACCACTGCTCGGGTGGAGGATGGTAGTTACGGTTCTTTTTTAAATACATCTGCAGCCGCACCCCATGTGGCCGGTTTGGCGGCTCTGATTAAATCAATCGACATCAGTCTTCATCCGAATGATGTAGAGGGAATAATTAAGGCGTCCGCTGATCGCACGACTGGTGATGATAATCAGTATGACTATGTTAATGAATTTCATCCTGAAATGGGGCATGGCAAAATTGATGCTGGCAAAGCACTTGAAATGATGCATTCACCCTGGCAATTAACACAGCATACCTGGACGGGTGGCAGCACGTTTAGCACCACCGGGATGTATACCATGAACTTTAAAAACAACAGAGGTGGCCCGTTAAATGGTAATTATAAAGTAATACGACATACCGTACGAATAACACCGGGAACAACACTTTATACTGATAATGAATTTTATGCCTGGGGCAGAAGCGTGGGTGCTTCCAGTGGTTGGTCGAATGCCAGCAATAATTATCAGCTTGGTTTTACAGAAGTGATTGGTAAGGGAACGCAGAATGTTTCCCTTCAGACCTATGTTTACAAAGTATATACAAACAGTTCTTCACCTGTTTTTTTGGGGTGGTACCCTTCAACCCCTGCCAATGTAGTGTTTGCCTACTCATTACTGGGCAGACCGGAATACAATGTGGTGATCAACGGGCCGGATTTGTTAGAACAAGGACAACAGGGTACTTGGATAGCTTCACCAATAAACTGTAGCGCAACCCCAACAGTTTACCAATGGTATAAGAAACTATTCTCTTCATCTTCATGGACGCTTGTTGGAAATACTACGGATACGTATAGCGCAACCATTAGTGCAAATACCAATCTCCGGTGCGATGTTACCTGTAATGGGGTGAGGAAACCAGGCTATAAAAATGTATACTACGATAATGGCCAGTTTTTGCGGGTTGCCGAAACAAATCCGGTAATATCCGCACACCCAAACCCGACAACGGGAGATGTTGAAATCAATAGCGAAATTTCAGGTTCCATACGGATTGTTGTTTATAACCAACTTGGTCAGGTAATAGCCGAGCAAAGAAATTCAGCAAGCGGAAAGGATGGAAGTATTTTTAAGACGCAAGGCTGGGAGCAGGGTTTTTATATTGTACGGGTTTTTTATGAAAAAGGAAGGACAGAACAACTTAAATTGTACAAGCAATGAGAAGTACATTCTTTATCATTTTAATATTGGCATTCCTGACTACCTGTTCGGATGATCCCTATCCAGTATATGATGAGGGGGAAGTCTTGTGGCAGGTCAATGCAGTTCCCACTTCTTTTATCGCAGATATGGAACCGCACATTACCCCTGATGGAAATGAATTGGTCTATATAAATGTTTATGCAAAGGATCCGTATCGCTTTCAATTAATGAAGCGTAATCTGATTACCAATGAAGAGACATTTATATATGATTATGCCTATGCCATTGATCTCTCATCGGATGGGGAGTGGGTGGCCTTCAATGCAGCCTATGGGGTGATCCGGAAGATTAGACTCAATGGAGAGGGTTTTGCCCCATTTGCAAACATTAATGTGGGCACTGCTAATTTTTCACCCACCTGGCACCCTGATGGAAAATCCATCGCCTATATACGTGGCGGAAGTTCCGATGTTACTCAACCGAGTGGCTTGTGTTTCTTGAAGAATGAAGAGATAAATGAATTCCTAGCCTCTGTTGGTGGACGTCCAGAAATTTTTCCAGATGGCGAAAGAATAATTGGTACACGTGGATATGATCAATCTATATGGAAGAAATTCCCAATTTTTGATATTGCATCGAAAGCGGAAGTAGCGCGTCTTGATGCGACTATTAATGCCAATAATCAGCACCCGAAGGTTTCACCGGATGGGGAAAAGATCTTGTACTGGAATTGGGAAAAGGGTATATATACCATGGATGCAGATGGGAAAAATGTCCAATTCAAAATTCCACGATTACATTTCTATGAAAAAAAGAAAGGTGAATATATCGGGTTTATTTCCACCAATCCTTCTTGGCACCCGGATGGGAAGCATATCGTTTACCAGCATTTTGCCATCACAGAGTATATTGAATGCCCGGAAGGAATGAATTGTACGGGAAATTATCCTATCAGGTTAGGTTATGCCAGCGTACGAAAATTGAAGGTGCGGGATTAAAACCCTACTTAACGTATGAGACATCCATTCCTTATCATTTTAGTATTGGTGGCCTTGGCCACGTGTTCCGATGAGCCTTATCCGGTATACGATGAGGGTGAAGTATTGTGGCAGGCAAATCAGGAACTCACTTCTTTTACAAACGTGGATATGGAGCCGCACATTACCCCTGATGGAAATGAATTGGTCTATATAGATGCGTATGCAAAGGATCCGTATCGCTTTCGGTTAATGAAGCGCAATCTGATCACTAATGAAGCGTCCTTTATCTATGATTATGCATATGCCATTGATCTCTCACCGGATGGGGAGTGGGTAGCTTTCAATGCGGCCTATGGGATAATAAGGAAGATTAGCGTAAATGGTGAAGGTTTTGCCCCATTTGCAAACATAAATGTGGGCACGGCTAATTTTTCACCCACCTGGCACCCTGATGGAAAATCCATCGCCTATGTACGTGGGGGGAGTTCCGATGTTTCGCAACCTAGTGGCTTGTGTTTCTTACAAGATGAAGAGATAAACCAATTTATTGCTTCTGTTGGGGGTCGTCCGGATTTTTTTCCGGATGGTGAGCGAATAATTGCCACGCGCGGATATGATCAATCTTCATGGATGAAATTCCCAATCCTTGATATAGCATCAAAAGTGGAAGTGGCCCGCCTGAATGCTACGGTCAATGTCACGAACCAACACCCGAAAGTTTCACCGGATGGGCAGAAGATTCTGTATTGGAGTTGGGAAAAGGGCATATATACCATGGATGCTGATGGAAAAAATGTGCATCAGATAATTCCCCGCATACATTTCTATGAAAAAAAGATAGGTGAATATATTGGGTTTCTATCCACCAGTCCTTCCTGGCACCCGGATGGTAAGCATATCGTTTACCAGCATTTTGCTATCACAGAATACCTGGAATGTCCAGATGGATTGAATTGTATAGACATTTATCCAATCACAATAGGTTATGCCAGCGTACGAAAATTAAAGGTGCGGGATTAAATCCTACTTAACGTATGAGACATCCATTCCTTATCATTTTAGTATTGGTGGCCTTGGCCACGTGTTCAGATGATCCTTATCCAGTATACGATGAGGGTGAAGTATTGTGGCAAGCCAATCCGGAACTTACCTCATATTCAACGGATATGGAGCCGCACATTACCCCTGATGGAAGTGAATTGGTCTATATAGATGCGTATGCAAAGGACCCGTATCGCTTTCAGTTAATGAAGCGCAATCTGATCACTGATGAAGCTTCATTTATCTATGATTATGCATATGCCATTGATCTCTCACCGGATGGGGAGTGGGTAGCTTTCAATGCCGCCTATGGGATAATAAGGAAGATTAGCGTAAATGGTGAGGGTTTTGCCCCATTTGCAAACATAAATGTGGGCACGGCTAATTTTTCACCCACCTGGCACCCTGATGGAAAATCCATCGCCTATGTACGGGGAGGAAGTTCCGATGCTACGCAACCGAGTGGCTTGTGTTTCTTGAAGAATGAAGAAATAAATGAATTCATCGCCTCTGTTGGGGGCTATCCGGATATTTTTCCAGATGGAGACAGAATAATTGCCACACGCGGATATGATCAATCTATATGGAAGAAATTCCCAATCCTTAACATAGCATCAAAAGAGGAAGTAGCACGACTGGATGCTACGGTCAATGCCAATAACCAACACCCCAAAGTTTCACCGGATGGGGAAAAGATCTTGTATTGGAATTGGGAAAAGGGCATATATATTATGGATGTAGACGGAAAAAATGTGCAGCGGATAATTCCCAGGTTACATTTCTATGAAAAAAAGATAGGTGAATATATCGGGTTTATTTCCACTAGCCCTTCCTGGCACCCGGATGGGAAGCATATTGTTTACCAGCATTTTGCCATCACTGAGTATATTGAATGTCCCGAAGGAATGAGTTGTACAGGGAATTATCCTATCACTTTAGGTTATGCCAGCGTACGAAAATTGAAGGTGCGAGATTAATCCACCAATAACTACTTCGGAAACAAGCTCTTGTCAATATTCGGAATTACTTTCAACGCGTTCTTATAGTAGATTTTTTTCAAAACTTCATCCGGCAGGTTTAATCCATACATGCGCCAAAAGGCATGGTAACGTTTGTGATATGGAAAATAATCATCGTTAGATTCAAGCACACGGAAATATGTTTCATATTCATTGGGCACCCACGAGTCTTTTCCAAACATCACGCGATCTTGATACTTCACCATAAAATCATGAGCAAAGCGTGGTTGCCTTCCCAGCTCCGCGATCACCGCGCCAATCTCTACATACATATTCGGAAACTGTTCCAATAGCTCACTTAATTTTTTCAAGTCGTTGGGATACCAACCCATGTGTGCATTGATAAATTTGGTGTTCGGATGCTTTTTGAAAATGTTGTGTTGCTCTTGTATGATTTGTTCCCAAGGAGCTGGATCGGTATCACTTCTTTTTCGATTGGGCCTTGTCTTCAATTCCAACCAACGTTCATTGGTCGAATCCATTGGATCCCAAAAAGGTTTTGGATCAGCAGCATGAATCAAAACCGGGATACCTAATTCACCACATTTTGCCCAGATAGGATCAATGCGCGGATCATCGATGGCGATCCTGTTTCCCTTGCTGTCGTTGGTATGCATGCCTAAGCTCTTGTAAATTTTCAAACCGTTTGCGCCCATTTTCACATCGTTCTCTAACTGCTTCAATATTCGGCCTTGCCATTCCGGGTCATCAATCGGACTAAAGTCGATGTTGGTGAAAACGATAAAACGATTTTTGTAATTCTTCTTTACGTTATCCAATGATTTTTCAAGATGCTCGGTAGTGCCCCTTCCTCTTCCGCTCAAGTTTACCATTACCTTCATGTTCATTTTGTCCATTTCTTCGATCAACGTAGACAAATCCATGGTGGGCATATTGAATTGATGGTTATGCACGTCTATAAAAGGAAATTTCGCTTTTGTAATGTGATGCTCGGGAACAACAAGCGTAGAAGGAGGATCGTATGCTTCAAATTCCAATGTAGGTGTTTGGCCGAAAGAAGGTTGAAAAATAACGAGGGAGAATAGCGCAATAGTAAATACCTTGGTCATAGTCATTTTCATTTCTGAAAGGTACGATTTACAGGAGGTGATGGACAAGTTTCTTGTGAATTCGGGAAAGATTCTATTTGAATGGCAAAAGCAATCGATCACTTTCTTCGTTAGCTGTGTAACGAAGCAGTTTTCTTAGTACCTTGCTTTAAAATTTAATCGTATTTATGAAGCGTATTTTTGTTTTGCTATTGCTAGCTCCCTTTTTCTTACAAGGCCAAACCCTTGAGGAAGTAAAGAAAAAATTAGAAGCGGAGGATTACGCAGGAGCAAAGGCTACTGCCACCAAATTGATTACCCAAAGTCCATCAAACAAAGAAGCTTTTAGCCTTCGTGGCCAAGCGAGAATGGGGCTGGAAGATTTTTATGGTGCCATTGGCGATTTTAATTTTGCCCTAGAAATTGATAGTCTGTTTGTAGATGCTTATAATTTTCGTGGGGAAGCCAAGCTGAGTTTGGCTGATGATGAAGGTGCGATTTTGGATTTTGACAAAGCGATTAAACTCAATCCAAAATTTGCGGATGCGTATATTAATCGTGGTCTTGCAAAGTACAATCTGGAAGATTTGCAAGGAGCCTATTTTGATTTTTCAAAGTCGTTGGAAATCGGGCCAGCAGATGCTGACAAGTATTTCAATCGGGGCGTGGTGAAGGCTGAGCTGGAAGAGTTTATCAGCGCAATTGATGATTACAATAAAGCCATTGAGCTGGATAAAGCGGATCCTGCACTTTTTAATTACAGAGGGGTTGCACATTATAACGTAGGCAATTATGATTTGGCAATTGCCGATTATGATCAAGCGATAAAATTGTTTGCCGATGATCCATTGCTTTTTGAAAACCGGGCACTTGCTAAGAGTGCGAAGGAAGATTTTAAGGGAGCGCTGGAAGATTATAACAAAGCTATTTCATTAGACCCCGAGGAACCCGAAACTTTTAATTTGCGTGGCGTAATTAAGTACACCTTAGAAGATCATGATGGTGCTATCGCGGACTACACAAGCGCTATTGAGTTGGATAATACAAATCCTGTTTACTATGATAACCGTGCGCTTAGTAAAACTGAGAAAGAAGACTACGCAGGAGCGGTTGATGATTACACCGCTTCAATAGAATTATATCCAAGTGATCCTGAAACTTTTCACCAACGCGGATTGGTAAAACTGCTGATGAACAACAACTACGATGCGTGCCTGGATTTTAAACGCGCAGAACAAATGGGATCTGCTGATGTGAAGGAAGTTATCAAGAAGAATTGCAAGTAAGTTGGATGTTTAATCGTTACAGGTTGAATGTTTCAAGTTTTCCGCGAAGTAAACATACCTGAAACCTTTAACCTGATAATATCAAAGACATTACTTTGAGCATCTTTTCGTGAACAATTCAACCAACATGCATATCGCTATTATCCTTAACGGGATATCCGGAAAGAAAAAAAGAGTAGAAAAGAAAATACTTCCACTTCTTAAAGAGAAATTTTCAGTTGAACTATTTGAAACTACTTCGAGAGATGATGCTTTTCAATTGGCATCCGAAGCAGTCGATAAAAAATTTGATCTCATTTTAGCTGCGGGTGGCGATGGCACTTTGCACCAGGTTGTAAATGGAATACTTGCTGGTCGTGAAGATAGAATGGACTTGCCAATTGTTGGATTGATCCCCATCGGTACCGGAAATGACTTTGCAAGATCGCTTGGATTGACATCAGATATTCAATCAATGATCAATTCAATTTCGAAACGACAAACAAGAAGCGTGAATGTTGGCAAAATTCATTTCACGAACTCGAAAAGTAATCAAGTCCAAACGCGCTATTTCATTAATGTAGCGGATGTGGGCATGGGCCCGGATGTTGTAAAACGGATTTCAGGTCAACAAAATTTTTTAGGGATTCCGTATTCATACTTTCTGGCTATCCTGAAAACATTTTTTCATTATAATTTAATTACAATTAAGGCAGCTACTCCGCAATGGTCGTGGGAAGGGAAAGCACGCGCCATTGCTGTCGCGAATGGAAAATATTTTGGCCAGGGACTTTGCATTGCACCTGAAGCAAAACTGGATGACAATATTTTTTCAACTTTTATCTGTGCGAAAGTCTCTGTGTTTGATTTTATCCGGTATTCCATTCCATTGAAAAAGGGAAAGAAAGTAATCCATAAAGAAGTTCAATATGGTACGTGCAAAGAAATGGAACTGACCTCGAATGAACTGTGTGGTATTGAAGCGGATGGTGAATACCTGGGAGTTTTACCTGCAAGAATAGAAATGATGGCGGAGACCATCCTCTTTTTAGTATAAAAGAAAAGGGGCCGAAGCCCCTTCCTATTTCTATTTTTTTAACACTAATGTATTTGCAATCATGTCGTGAAGACCTTGCTTTTTAGCCGTAAAGCCAGCCATGATATAGCCGATCAGAAGAATCATTGAAGAAATAATTTTACAGAGGTTTCTTATGAGCGCTTTAACAAAGTCAAGTTTGGCGCCACTTTCATCCGTTACTTTAAGCCCCAAGGCAAGTTTTCCAACCGTTCCCTGGAACTTTGAACTTTCCATGAATGAATAGTATAAGGTAACAAGAATGAAAAACACCAATGAGGTCGCGCTTGCTGCCGCCATAACGGTTGCAAACATACCCATGGCTTCAGCCTCTGTCATGTTTTCAAATGAACTTGGATCGCTTGCGAAACTCATTCCAAGCAGTCCCAATAACGGGAGGATGATAATTGCCTGCAAGGCATAGATTAGAATTACATCAATAAGGTAGGCTACGAAACGTAGCCAAAATCCAGCGTAATTTGTGTTGATCATAAGGTGCGGGTTTTAGGTAGTTAAGTTTAAGTAATTAAAGATACTTAAATTGTTTTCTCAATCAATAGCATTTATGAATTCGAGCCTTGAAAATTGGATTGGGAGATTACAAACAGACCGAATGGAATTGTGCACCACCCTTTCGGGGATTCCTGAAGAACAATTTACCAGACCATCCCAACCCGGCAAATGGTCCATTGCTGAAATTGTTGCGCATTTAATTACAGCAGATCGGCTCTCACTGGAGTATATGAAAAAGAAATCAGGGGCAATAGAAACCGTAGGGGATGCGGGATGGTTTGAAGATTTTAAAATGCTGGCCTTTACTATTTCGCAACGTATTCCCATAAAATACAATGCCCCAAAAGGAGTGCTCCAAAATACACCCCGTTCCATAGAACTTTCCAACCTTTCGAATGATTGGAATGCAATACTGCAGGATTACAAAATTTTTTTGGAAGGAATACCGGAGCAATATACCCGTAGAAAAATCTATAAGCATCCCATTCTGGGGCGCATCGATGCCAGGCTATGTCTGCAAACCCTTCATGAACATTACCATCACCACTTACCGCAAATCAAACGCCTCTTGTAATAATTTTCGTGGTCGGTAAGTTTACTTTCTTCATTTTTGATAAATATTAAAATTTTTATGAAACGAATTATCTGGTTTTTAGTCCTTACATCTTTTGCATTCACCGGCATTGCTCAAAACCTTCAAACCCCAAAACAATTTTTAGGCTATGAATTAGGTGATCGGTTTACCCGCCTCCATCGGGTGGTTGAATATTTTCAACACGTTGCCGCTGCACGCCCCAACAATTCTAAATTTTTGCAATACGGGGAAACCTATGAACACCGTCCATTGGTCATCACGATTGTGGGCTCCGAAGAGAACATTAAAAAGCTGGAGCAAATCCGACTCGATAATTTGAAAAGAACAGGCCTTGAATCCGGAAGCCCTGCATCAAAAATTGCCATTGTTTGGCTGAGTTATAACGTGCACGGTAATGAAGCCAACTCCATGGAGGCAGCCATGAAGACGCTTTATGATTTGGCCGATCCATCCAACTCAAAAACACAGGAATGGTTAAAGAATACCATTGTTGTTTTGGATCCTTGCCTCAACCCGGATGGGCGCGATCGCTATGCGAATTTTTATAATCAATATGGCAACAGCCCCGCCAATTCAAATGGTGATTCAAAAGAACATCACGAACCGTGGCCGGGCGGCAGGGCCAACCATTATTTGTTTGACTTGAATCGTGACTGGGCATGGCAAACACAAATCGAATCGCAAGTAAGGATAAAATTGTACAACCAGTGGATGCCACATGTCCATGTTGATTTTCATGAGCAAGGCTATAGAAGTCCTTATTATTTTGCCCCGGCTGCCGAGCCCTTGCATGAGGTAATCACCAAATGGCAACGCGAATTTGAAACCATGATTGGTAAAAACAACGCCAAATATTTTGATCAGGAGGGGTGGTTGTATTTTACAAAAGAGAATTTTGATTTGTTCTACCCATCGTATGGAGATAGCTACCCAATGTTTAGTGGGGCAATCGGCATGACCTATGAACAAGCCGGAGGAGGCTATGGTGGCCTTACCGTGATGACACCAGAAGGTGATCCGCTTACGTTGAAAGATCGGTTGACACACCATTATACTACAGGTCTTTCAACAGTTGAAATCACTTCTCAAAATGCAACACGCGTGGTCGATGAGTTCGGAAAATATTTTCAGGATGGAATGAACACTCCGGCTTCGCCTTACAAAACCTACGTGATAAAAGGAGACAACAATCCAGATAAAATCAAAAAATTAACAGCGTGGTTTGATACCCATAAAATCCAATATGGCCACCCTGCCGGGGATCGGGCTACAAAAGGCTTTGATTTTCAGACCCAGCAAACAGGAAGTGTTTCGGTGAAGTCAACAGATATTGTAGTAAACATCCATCAACCAAAAGGAAGGTTTATTACTACACTGTTTGAACCGCAATCAAAATTGAATGACTCCATCACCTATGATATCACCGCATGGAATTTAATGTATGGATTTGATCTGAAAGGATTTGCATTGAACGAACGCATCAATGTTGGTTCGGCCTATACGTATAAAGCACCCGACAATTCTTCTGTAAAGAGCAAACCGTATGCATACATGTTCCGCTATCAAAGTTTGGAAGATGTGAAATTTCTGGGAGCAGTTTTGCAAGCAGGAATTAAAGTGCGTTGTGCCGAAAAACCATTTACGGTAGCAGGGGAAACCTTTGATCGGGGTACATTGATCATCACAAAAAGAAACAATGAGTCGGTTGAAGATTTTGAAAATACACTTCAAAAAATCGCAAAAGAATACAACCGAAAAATTTACACGTCAGCAACTGGTTTTGTTGATCGTGGAAAAGATTTTGGTTCGGGTGATGTAAATTATTTGAAAGCGCCAACGATCGCAGTTGTTGGTGGCGAAGGAAGTTCTTCCTTATCATTTGGGGAAGTGTGGCACTATTTCGAACAGCAAATTAATTACCCGGTTACGGTGTTAGGCACGGATTATTTTCGCAATGTCGATCTTTCAACCTATACGGTATTGGTAATCCCGAACGGACGCTATCGAACTTTTGATGAATCAACATTAAAAAATATCCAGGAGTGGGTTTCAAATGGAGGCAAGTTGATTGTGATGGCGGGCGCATTAAATTCCTTTTCAGATCAAAAAGGGTTTGCACTAAAGAAGTATGCCACCGATGAAGCAAAAAAAGCTGCCGAGAAGAAAGAGGAGGCAGAAGCAAAGAAGAACATGTTGATTCGCTATGAAGATTATGAGCGTGCTTCTATTTCAAGTTCTATTTTCGGTGCGGTATACAAAGTCACATTGGATCAATCGCATCCATTGGCATTTGGATTGGGTGCCAATTATTACACATTGAAAACATCTGAAATGCGTTTTGATTATTTACAGGATGCATGGAATGTAGGAACAATACGAGGAGCAACAAAGCCCTTGCAAGGTTTTGCAGGATACCAGGCAAATAAAAATCTAGAGAACAGTGTGGTTTTTGGTGTTGAAGACAAAGGCCGCGGACAGGTTGTTTACTTAGTTGACAATCCGCTGTTTCGTTCTTTCTGGGAAAATGGAAAAATGCTTTTTGCGAATGCGGTCTTTATGGTAGGACAATAAGGTTTGAAGTTCCAAGTTGCAGGTTCCAAGTTAACAGGCAACTTGGAACCTATAACTTGCAACACAATTATTTCAATGCATTGATTGCTGAATCATAATCCGGCTCCTGGCCAATCGTAGGAACAAGTTCAGTATAGATTACTTTTCCTTCTTTGTCCGCCACAACAATTGCACGGGCATCAAGGCCAACCAGTCCCCCATCGGTCATTTCTACACCATAATCTTTTGAGAAGCCTTTATTTCTAAAATCAGAAAGAGAGACTACGTTTTCGATTCCTTCTGTACCACAAAAACGTTTGTGTGCAAAAGGCAAATCTTTGGAAACACATAGAACAACAGTGTCATTTAAATCAGCAGCGCGTTTGTTGAATTCACGAACGGACGTTGCACAAACACCGGTATCAATGCTTGGAAAAATATTGAAGACTACATTCTTTCCGGAATAGTCTTTCAGGGAAGTTTCGGAGAGATCAATTTTTACCAATGAAAAATCAGGGGCAGGTTTTCCAATAGCAGGAAGCTCGCCTATCGTGTTAACGGTGTTGTCACCAAGTTTTGTTTGTGCCATAGTTTGTAATTTTGAATTTATAAAAGGTAAAAATACGGAAATGATTCTATTGTCTGGTGATATCACTTCTTGACTTTCAATAAAATGATTTCATAATGAGGAATATTTTCAACACATCAATCCGATCATGTTTACACTTGTGGTTTTTTTGTATACCGGAAGTAAAGTAAATTTCGGATATGAAAAACTCCCTCTCGATATTTCTAATGTGTGCATCCATCACATTGTTGGCGCAAGAAGAAAAGGACACCGTAGTGCGCCAGCCGATGTTGGAAGCGGTAACGGTGGAGGCCTTCAACTATCAGCGACCATGGTTAACCACACCCGCTTCCATTGGGCAACTCGACACACAGGATTTAATGCAATTTAATGATGTATCATTGGTTTCTGCGATGAATACGATTCCGGGTGTTCGCATGGAAGAAAGATCACCGGGAAGTTATCGCTTCTCCATACGCGGAAGCACGATGCGCTCACCATTTGGTGTACGTAATGTAAAAGTTTATCTGAATGGATTGCCCTTTACGGATCCGGGCGGCAATACCTATCTTAATCTTTTGGATGTCAACACCATTCAATCTGCTGAAGTAATAAAAGGACCCGGATCAAGTATGTATGGTGCAGGCACAGGCGGGGCTTTGCTGCTACAAGGCTCGGGAGTTGAACGCGGCAGGAACAGCTTTTCAACGAGTGCTACTGCCGGAAGCTTTGGTTATCAGCACTATTTGGTACAAGCTGATTTCGGGGAAGAAAATGATCAGACCACCATTCAGTACGCACATCAACAAGCCGATGGTTATCGAAATCAATCGCAAATGGACCGCGATGTTTTGTACGCGCGGTTTAACGGCTATATCGACACAAAGCAAAAAATAACGACAACGTTATTGTATTCGGATTTATATTATCAAACACCGGGAGGTCTGACGCTGGCAGAAATGGAAGAAGATCCCCAGCAAGCGCGACCGGCAGCGGGGCCTAATCCCTCAGCAGAAGAGCAACAGGCAGCGGTAAACAATAAGACCTTATATCTTGGGATCAATCACGAATTTTATTGGAATGAAAATCTAAAAAGTGTTACAGGACTTTATGGAACGTACTCAAATTTTAAAAATCCTTCCATCCGCAATTACGAAAGGCGAACTGAACAAAGCCTCGGATTTAGAAGTGTAACCGATTATCGTTTTGATAATGGAAAGTTGACCGCAGGTATTGAATTTCAGTCTGGATTTTCCCCGATTAAAACCTACGCAAACGATCAAGGTGTTCCCGATGGCATCCAGACAGACGATGAGATTGGTTCTTCCAATTATTCAGTATTTGCGCAAGCTGAATTTTTGTTGCCTTATAAATTTGCTTTAACGATTGGCGGAAGTCTGAATGGAAACCAAATTGCATTCGAGCGGTTGTCGGCTATTCCTCCGGTAGAAGACGAAAGAAAATTCAATGCTATTTTTTCACCACGCATTGTTTTGCAAAAAGAAATTTCCAAAAACCTGTTTGGTTACTTTTCTTATAGCCAGGGATTTTCACCGCCAACCGTTGCTGAATTATATCCTTCTACCAATGTTTTTAATCAAACCCTCGATCCTGAAAAAGGGGAAAACTACGAGTTGGGCTTGAAAGGTTTTTTTGTAAACAAGAAAATCGCCATAGAAGTGGTAGGATATATTTTTGATTTGTCGGAAACAATTGTTGTACGGAGGGACGAATCCGGAGCAGACTATTTTATTAATGCAGGCGAAACCAATCAGAATGGTGTGGAGTTGACCGTAAAATATTTTCCGGTCATGGCATCCGGATCATTTTTATCCTCACTCAATCTTTGGGCAGGTTATTCATTGAATGACTACCTCTACAAAGGTTTTCAGCAAGACACAGTTGATTTTTCAGGAAAAGAAATGCCGGGCATTGCCCCAAATACTATAATGGCGGGAATTAATTCAACAACCAAAATTGGCCTTTATGCAACGGTCACTTTTCAGTATACCGATGCCATGTGGATGAATGATGCGAACACCGATGTGGCTGAAAGTTATGCGTTACTGGGCGTAAGAGTAGGCTATAAAAACAGGTGGCCAAAAATTCCTTTTGAATTATTTTTTGGGGCTGATAATTTGCTGGATGAAAAATATAGTTTGGGAAATGATCTGAATGCTTTCGGTGGACGCTATTATAACCCCGCACCCACCCGAAATTTTTATGCCGGATTAAAAATTTCACTGGTAGCATCAGAAGGCCAATGATCAAGACCTTACCGAACGAATTACAAAAGGCAATCCAGATTACTCTTGGAGAAAAATTCGGCAAAGAAATTTTACTACTCGATTTTAAAAGCGTTGGAGGAGGTTGCATTAATTCAGGTGGAAGGTTGTCCACTAATGAGGGCGATTTCTTTTTGAAATGGAATGATGCTCAGCGGTTTCCTGAAATGTTCACAAAAGAAGCGTTGGGGCTTGAGCTTTTGCAGAATACAAATACAATTGGTGTTCCCAATGTCGTTTGGGTTGGGGAAACCGCAGTAACTCAATTTCTGATTTTGGATTTTATAGAATCCGGGCGACCGACAGAAGTGTATTGGCGTGAATTGGGAAACGGACTTGCAAGTTTGCATAAAAACTCTTCATCAATGTTTGGCCTTGATCACGATAATTATATCGGCTCGCTTATTCAATCCAATTCACAAGCTGATAACTGGATTGATTTCTTTATTCAATCGCGCATCAATCCACAACTTAAACTTGCAGTCGATAAGGGAGAATTGGAAGCGCATCATGTTAAAAAATTTGAAACACTCTTCACCAATCTTTCATCTCTACTGCCTGTCGAAATGCCTTCGCTTCTGCATGGTGATTTATGGAATGGAAATATTATGTGCAATGATGTTGGCAGGCCGTTCATAATAGACCCGGCAGTATATTACGGTCATCGCGAAATGGACCTTGCGTTTACCTATTTGTTTGGCGGATTTGACAACGAATTTTATAGTTCTTATTCTGAAGAATTTCCACTGGAGCCGGGCTTCGATAATCGTGTGGATATCTACAATTTATATCCGTTGCTGGTGCATGTAAATTTGTTTGGAGGTTCGTATGCCAACCAGGTGATTTCTATTTTGAATCGCTTTGTCTGACGTTTTTTAAATGTTCCACAATTTGCGTTGCATGCACGCGTGAATTCTCAATAAACCATTTATTGGTTTTCAATCCACCACACACAACACCCGCGAGAAAAACATTTTTAACATTTGTTTCCATGGTTTCTGGATTATAAACCGGTGTTTGGAATTCATCATCTTCAAATTCGATTCCGATTTTTTCCATAAATCCAAAGTGCGGCTGATAACCAGTCATCGCCAACACAAAATCATTTTTCAACACCTTTTCCCCTTCAGGTGTTTGAATCGTGATGGTTGTTTCAGCTATTGATTTGACTTCCGAGTTGAAATATGCTTTGATCGAACTTTCCTTTATCCGGTTTTCAATATCAGGCTTTACCCAGTATTTTACGCTTTCGCGGATGGTGGCTTCGCGGATGATCATGGTCACGCGCGCACCTTTGCGCCAGGTTTCCAGTGCAACATCCACAGCAGAGTTTGCTGCCCCGATTACCGCGATGTCCTGATTGAAGTAGGGATGGGGCTCATCATAGTAATGCTTCACTTTGGGGAGTTCCTCACCGGGTACATTCAATAAATACGGTAAATCATAAAAACCCAAAGAGAGCACAATCGCGCCAGCAACAAATTTGTTTTTGGAAGTAGTGATCTCAATTTTTTCGTCAAGGTGTTCAACCTTTGTTACTTCTTCATACAGGTTAATATTTAGCTCCCAACTTTCACAAACCCTGCGGTAATACTCAAGCGCTTCGAAGCGGTTTGGTTTTGCACCATGCGAAATAAAAGGAACTCCACCAATTTCCAACTTGTCGGAAGTGGAAAAGAAGGTCATGTTTAGCGGGTAATGATAAAGCGAATTTACAAGACAGCCCTTTTCAATGATGATGTAAGATAGACCCGCCTTTTTTGCTTCTATTCCACACGCCAGCCCGATGGGCCCACCGCCAATGATGATCAAGTCGTAATTTAAAGAGGTGGGTTGCGTGCTTTTCATTTTTGGATGCAAACAATAAAAAAGAAAAAATGTAAGTTTTCTTTAAAACTATCATTGTTGGAAGAAACAAAAAAATATACCTTACAGAACCTTTACCGACACCAGTTGTGATACGAAATTATTTAACATCCGCCCTTCGCGCATTCTCCAAGAACAAGCTTTATACCCTCATCAATATTCTTGGTCTTACAGCAGGAATTACCGCATCGTTTCTGATCTTAATGTTTGTGGTGGATGAAAAAAATTTTGATCAGTTCCATACAAAAAAAGACCAGCTCTATCGCGTTGAGCTGGATCGGTATCATCAGGGCGAACTTACCTCTCAGCTTTCAGCTGCGTGCGCAGGAATTGGTCCTGCATTAAAAGAGAATTTTCCTGAAGTAAAAAAGTACACAAAGCTGACGACTACCGGGGCATTGTTTCGCTATGAAGATGTCGCCCTGGATGTTGAAAAAGTAATGTTGGTCAGCGATGATTTCTTTACTATGTTTTCATTTCCATTGATTGCAGGCGTTGATTCATTGGCGCTTTCGAGGATCAATACAGTGGTATTATCCGAAACGATTGCACAAAGTATTTTCAAAGGCGCTGATCCGATGGGAAAGCTTATTAATTTCAGGGGAGTTTTGGATCTTGAAGTAACCGGAGTGTATAAAGACTTTCCGGAGAATACACACATGGAGTTGAATGCGCTGATTTCTTTTGAAACGTACGCGAGCAGAGCTGGCGAAGTAGTGAACACTTCGTGGAAATGGGATGGATACTATACCTACATTCAATTGGAAGAAGGTGCCGATCCGAAAGCATTGGAAGCGAAACTTCCTGAATTTGTTTTAAAGCAAGAAGGAACTTGGCTTGCAGAGACAAACCAAAAAATGGAATTTCTCCTTCGGCCTGTTACAGATATCCATCTTTATTCAAACAAGAAGGATGAGATGAAAGCCAATGGTGATGCCAGAATAGTGGACTACCTGATCATTATTTCAATTTTTATTATTGTGATTGTCTGGATCAACTATGTGAACCTGGCAACAGCAAAATCGTTGGAGCGCGCTAAAGAAGTGGGCGTTCGAAAAGTTTTAGGAGGCCATCGTGGGCAAATTATGGGGCAGTTTTTAGTGGAAACTTTTATACTGAATTTCGTGGCGGTCGGATTAAGTATTCTTCTCGCAATACTTCTACTTCCCTCCTTCTCCCTATTGACAGGCACCCATTTCGATTCATCATTTTTAAAGACGCAGGAATTTTGGGTTTTGGCATCTGCTATTGTTTTGATAGGAACCATGTGTGCCGGGTTGTATCCTGCTTTTTTCTTATCAAGCTACAATCCCATTACTGTATTGAAAGGGAAATTTAAGAGTTCTGGTCGGGGGCTTATTCTTCGAAAAAGTTTAGTGGTGGTGCAGTTTGCTGTCGCAGTAGTGATGATTATCGGTACGTACGGGGTGTATCGGCAATTGCAATTTATGCGTAATCAATCGCTTGGTTTCTCGCTCGACCAGGTGCTGGCGGTAAGAAAACCGCTTATTAAAGATCCTGATTTTGGAAGTAAACTAGAGAGTTTTAAAGGCGAAGTCTTAAAAGCAAAAGGGGTAAGTTCAGTCACAACAATAAGTGAAATCCCGGGGGAGTCGGTAAAGTGGTCAGCTAACGGAGTAAGGCGGCTCAGTGCAGCAGAAACCGAGATAAATGAATTCCGTGTTTTTTCTATCGACAGTGGATATGTTTCCGTGTTTGATTTGAAATTGGCTGGTGGCCGCAATTACAAAGGCATTGAAGAACGAGGAAAATCGGTAATCATTAATGAAAAGGCAGCCCGTGTGCTTGGTTTTGAAGACCCAATAGAAAGTGTAAGTGAGTCAATTGTATTTTGGGATGATACTGTTACGGTAATTGGGGTACTGAAAGATTATTACCATGAAACATTAAAAACAGAAGGCTCACCAATAGTTTTTCCCATTAGCAATGACCAAATAGAGATCAACTATTTTGCAATCAGACTGGGATCAGAAAATATGCAGGCATCCATTAGGGAAATAGAAAACCTTTTTCAGAATTCCTTCCCCGGAAATCCTTTTAATTATTTCTTTCTTGATGAGCGCTACAACGATCAGTACAAGCAGGATATTCGGTTTGGAAAAGTGGCCGGAGTTTTTTCTTCACTGGCAATCATCCTAACCTGTATGGGTTTGTTTGGGTTGTCATCTTACACCGCTTCGTTGCGCATTCAAGAAATTGGTATTCGAAAAGTGATGGGCGCCTCGGTTGCAAGCCTTCTGGTAATCATGAGTAAAGAATATATAATCTTAACGATTATAGGAATGATCGTAGGGATTCCCATCGTGTGGTATGGATTGTCGGAATGGCTCATGACATTTGCTACGCGAATGGAGCTAGGGCCATTTTTGTTCATTACCCCTTGCGTTGCAATTTTGGTTTTGACTATAGGCGTCATCAGTTATCAAACCATTCGGGCAGCACTAACCAATCCGGTCGATACACTGCGCAGTGAATAATTTTTGTATCTTGAAGTAAGGTACAGATGACAAAAAACGCCAAACTCAATCACTTCTTAATTGCTATTATTCCGCTCCCGGAAATAGAAAAAGATATCTATGCACTGAAAGAATATTTTAAAGAAAATTACAACAGCCGGGCTTCTTTAAACTCGCCACCGCATATTACGCTGCATATGCCTTTTGATTGGAAGGAAGACAAGACCGATACTTTTGTGGAGCAACTTGATACTTTTTCGAAAACACACCAACCTTTTAAAATCGAACTTGAAAATTTTGGAAGTTTCCCCCCGCGGGTGATTTATGTGGAAGTAAAACACAATCCGGAATTATTGGTATTTCAAAAGGAACTTCACCGATATTGTAAAAAAGAATTCAATTTGTTCAATGCACAGTATCGCGACTTGCCTTTTCATCCACACGTAACCTTGGCTTTTCGTGATTTGAAAAAGCCGGAGTTCTTTAAAGCCTGGCATGAATTTGAACAACGTACCTACTCTGCTTCATTTGATGTGAATGGTTTTACTTTACTACGGCACGATGGGAAGCAGTGGAGGATATTTAGAGAATTTTATTTCGGTGAAAAGTAAACGGACGATGAAAAATATTTTAGTACTGATTTCCTTTTTGCCAATTTCTATTTTCGCTACTGCACAAACCGGTTCCGAAATTTATCTCTTTGATCTTTCGAGCAAGAAAGGCAAAATCACATTGTCTAATCCGGTAAACGCTACCAACCATCCCGGTTATGACAACCAACCTTTTTTCCATACCGATAAACCGATTGTGTATTATTCATCATTCAATGAAGAGGGTCGGGCAGATATTAAAAGTTACGATTACGTAACAGGAGAAACCAAATTCATAACACAAACCAATGAACGTGAATATTCACCGACATTAACGCCCGATAAAAAATATTTGTCGTGTATCATCCAGCGCGACAATGGCGAGCAAAACCTGGGCAAGTACCCGGTTGATGGTGGCGAACCGATTGTTTTGATTGATAATTTAATCGTGGGTTATCACGGCTGGTTGGATGATGACCGGGTGTTGGTTTTTGTTTTGGGTGATCCGCAGACACTTCACCTTTTTAATGTAAAAACGAAAGAAGACAAAGTGATTACAGAAAACATTGGCCGCTCTATTCACCGTATCCCTAAAGAAAGTGCGATGAGTTTTGTTCAAAAGCAATCAAAATCGGAATGGATATTCAAGAAGTTAGACAATAAAACCGAAGGGGTTTCAGTTATCACTTCGACCTTGCCGGGAAGGGAAGATTTGGCTTGGACACCCGATGGAACAATTATCATGAGCGATGGGGCAAAGCTATTTCAATACAAGCCAGGAAAGAGCAAAGGGTGGGAAGAAATAGCAACGGAATTTCCAATAGAAGTGAAAGGCATTACCCGGTTGGCAGTAAGCGCAGATGGAAAGAAGTTGGCAGCAGTAGTAAGCGAATAGGTAGTAAGAATAATTAACACCTTCTTTTAATATTTTATGGGTTCTTTATTAAAGATCACAATCTTGTGTTTGCTGTTAGCGTGTACTCTGGAAAGTAAAGGCCAGTTTTACCTGGGGCTATCCGCCAACCTTGGAAATAGACTCAAGTATACCTCTTCATCTCCAGGGCTTCAAAATCCACCAAGAATTTCGGGTAGTATAATTGGAATTTATAATGAGGAACTAAAAAACAATTGGGCACTCCAATACGGTGGAGCGTTAGGAGTATTAGGCTATAACATGAAGGTTACAACTTTGGACACGCTGACAACAGCAGAACAAATTCCTGATTCTTTTTTAGAATACTCAACTTTCTTCGGCAGATTTAGTTTGACCATGGGAAAAACTATTTATGTTGGAAAAAAGGAATTGATGATCGGGCTTGGTGGAGGCATTTCGTATTACTATTCTGTTTTTACGGAGATGTCTTACAGTATGAGCCGAATAATGGATGATGGTTCTGTTGCAACAACATTCTCTGCGGATTTTGATTCTCCACAAACAAGTATCCTTGGTTTTGCTAAAATTGCCACACAATTGAAATTCAATGACAGGTTAACGTTTGGTCTGGAGTATTCTCATAGTTTCAAATCAATTCTGAACGGCACCTATGAATTTTATCACACAGAGGTTCCTTCATCTGGAAGTGTTTCACTTTATCCCCGGGAGTTAAGTCTGGTGTTTGCCGTTAACACAAGTAAGCAAGTTTCTGCGAAAGAAAAATTGAAAAAAGAAATCCGCGAAAAACAAAGGGAGGGGAAATACAAAACGTATTTGGGATTTGACCTTGCGATAGCAAATGACATCTATAAGATCAACGATAGTGGTGATTATTTAGAATCCGTTCCGCTGTATAATGTTACCTGGGGATTTAATATTCGGCAAGGGTTAAGTGAGAAATTTTTTATTGAAACTGGGTTTATTGTAAAATTTTATCAAGAAGGATTTGGCTTTAAAGCCATGCCCTTCTACAGTACCACCAGTAGCGATGCTTCCTGGTTAATTCCAATTCGGGGAGGAATGAATGTAAATATCTATAAACAAAAACTATTTCTGGTTCCTGTGATTGGTTATACTTTCGGTATCAACCCCCCATTTGGATATGGTTGGGGATATGGAAAACAAGAGTCAAACGCGATAAGCATAGTGTATAACACAATGGAAAATGAAGATGTGAACCGCTACTTTTCGTTGTTGCAATTCGGTGCAGGTCTAAGTAGTCGTCCCTTAAAAACTCATTTTCATGGATAAGGAATTTTTAAATGGGATCAATAACCGGATAATGGTAGTGAAAAATTGAGACAAAAAGACAAGTGGATTTACTTTCCACTTGTTGAGCATCCGCTTGAAGTTCATGC
>JBGTGG010000010.1:0-4308 GCA_041746855.1 Cyclobacteriaceae bacterium
TGTCCTTGCCTGAAATACGTTGACCGTTTTTTGGAGTTTACAGACACCAAAAAGCAAGACAAATATGGCTACATTAAAGGAGTATGAAAAACTGACTGTTACGGAACGGGTCAATCGCAATTTCAGTGAAGATTTAAAGCGAAAATTGGTAAGTGAACTGGATCGAAACCTACTTACCATTCCAGAGTTGTGTAGGGAACATCAAGTGAGCCGTACTTCAGTTTATAGATGGATTTATCGTTATTCAGGCATGCAAAAGAAAGGATTAAAACAAGTGGTGGAAGCCAAGAGTGACAGCCGAAGGCTTTTACAGATGGGCGAACAGATAAAGGAGCTTCAACGTGTGATTGGAGAGAAACAAATAAAACTTGATTTTCAAGAGAAGATGATTGCCTTAGCGGAAGCAGAATATGGGATTGATATCAAAAAAAAAGTTTCTGGGCAACCTTGCTCTGGTACTGGCTCAACCGCAAAACGCACCAAGTAAAAATGAATATTTTGTATAGAGCTGTGGGAACCAGTAAACAATCCTTTCACCAACGATTAAATAGAGAAATGGATGCCCTGGAAGAATCGAATCAACTTTTGGTATTAATTAAGCAAATCAGGGAAGATCACCCCAGGATGTCCTCCCGGATGATGTACCGGCTGTTGAACCCTCTTCATATGGGAAGAGATCGATTTGAAGATTTCTGTTTTGCAAACGGTTTTAAAGTAAGCGTCAGACGTTCCTATCAGCGAACCACTAATTCGTGGGGTGTTACGCGGTTTGCCAACTTATTGGAGGGCTATAGGGTTACAGGTGTAAACCAAGTTTGGGTAAGTGATATTACCTATTACCGAATTGAGGAACGGTTTTACTACTTGACTTTTATACTAGACCGGTATTCACGTTTTATTGTAGGCCATTCAGCGTCTGAAAACTTATTGACTAGTTCCACCACGCTGCCTGCACTCACGATGGCGCTGCACTCACGTCAAAGCATAGACGAGTTGATCTTTCATTCGGATGGTGGAGGCCAGTACTATTGCAAAGAATGGCTAAAGCTTACAGGTCAACACAATATTCGCAACAGCATGTGCGAAAGTGTGTATGAGAACGCACATGCCGAACGGGTAAACGGGACTATCAAAAATGATTACTTGGTCTATTATAGCCCTCAAAATTACAATGAGCTGATAGCGATGCAGGACAAAGCGGTATGGAAGTACAACCATGAACGACCCCATCAATCGTTGGGCAATGTACCACCTCATCAATTTGAAAAAATCGCTTGTGCAGCATAAAGAGAAATGATGGAAACAAAAAAAACATCCAATGTGGATAACTCGAGACGAGTAACCCACATTGGATGTTTATTATAATCATAATTATGATAGATTTACAATCTCTAGAAACGGTCAACGCCTGGCAGGCATGGACATAACTGAACCTGTAACCTTCAACTTGAAACATGATCAACTATCCATTAATTATTTTAAATACAAAATCCCGAACATCAGTCCGAATATCACTGGAGTCCTTAAGTAAACTAATAAACGCACTCCCCACAATTGCACCTTGTGAATATTGAGAAGCAGTTTTAAAAGCCGCATGATCAGAGATTCCAAAACCGATTAAAAATGGGTTTTTCAATTTCATTTTTTTTATACGTTCAAAATACTCCAACTGTACTGTCGAGAAATTTGTCTTTGCGCCTGTTGTACTGGAGGCTGATACCGCATATACAAATCCATTCGATGCAGCATCAATTTTTCGAATGCGTTCTTCGGAAGTGGTTGGTGAGATCAAAAAAGTGTTTGTGAGATTATTGGCTTCAAATAATTTTTTAAAGTGCTCTTCATATTCGAATAGTGGCAAGTCCGGCAAGATCAATCCATCAACTCCGGCATCGGCAGCATCCTTTACAAATTTATCAATCCCGTATTGCATAACAGGATTCAAATAGCCCATCAAAATGATTGGGATGTTTACTTCCTTACGAATAAGTCTAATTTGATCCAATAGTTTCACCACTGTCATTCCATTATCTAATGCGGTTTTGTTACTGGCTTGAATGGTGGGACCATCCGCAACAGGATCCGAGAATGGTATTCCAATTTCGATAATATCCGCCCCCGCTTCTTCCAATGCCTTTGCGATTACTACGGTATCATCAAGCTTTGGAAACCCTGCCGTATAAAAGATGGAGAGGATACCTGATTTTTTGTTCTTAAAGAGTTCTGTTATTCTATTCATAATTTCTTTGATAAATGATACTGGTTGCTTGATACTGGTTTCTGGATACTAGCCACTACAATCTAGAATCCAGGATCTAGAATCCAGGCTAGTATCCAGTATCTAGTATCCAGTATCTAGTATCTAGCATCTAGCATCTAGTACTTCCCCCATTTAATATATGTTTCCAAATCCTTGTCGCCTCTTCCTGAAAGGTTCACTACCACGATATCATCTTTCGCAAATTCCATTTTCTTTAAGGCGGCAATGGCATGCGCTGTTTCAATGGCCGGAATTATTCCTTCCAACCGACTGAGTTCAATGCCTGCATTCATAGCCTCATCATCCGTTACATTTAAAAATTGTACACGACCAGTTTCAAACAAGTGCGCATGAATCGGACCGATGCCCGGGTAATCCAAGCCTGCGGAAATTGAGTACGGCTCGATCACCTGTCCATCGCTGGTTTGCATCAATAACGTTTTACTTCCATGCAACACACCCGGCTTACCCAATGCAGTGGTTGCGGCTGACTCACCTGTATTAACACCAAGACCTGCCGCTTCCACACCGATCAGATTTACATGCGGCTGATCGAGGTAATGGTAGAAGGCACCCGCTGCATTGCTCCCTCCACCAACGCACGCAAATACGTAGTCAGGATTGGGGTTTCCGATTTCACTGATCAATTGATTTTTAATTTCTTCACTGATTACCGATTGAAACCGTGCCACCATATCCGGATAGGGATGCGGCCCTACAACAGAGCCGATAATGTAATGTGTATCGGTAGGATGATTGATCCAGTGACGCATCGCTTCATTGGTAGCATCCTTGAGTGTCATGTTTCCACTGGTTGCAGGAACAACCGTAGCCCCGAGAATACGCATGCGTTCTACATTCGGTCGTTGACGCTCAATATCAACCTGCCCCATGTACACGATGCACTCCATCCCCATCAAGGCACAAACTGTTGCTGTTGCTACACCATGTTGCCCCGCCCCTGTTTCTGCAATAATCTTCTGTTTGCCAAGTCGTTTCGCTACCAAAATTTGACCGATGGTGTTGTTGACTTTATGAGCACCTGTATGACAGAGGTCTTCACGCTTTAAATAAACCTGGGCGCCTATCTTTTCTGATAATCGATTCGCTAAGAACAACGGTGTTGGGCGACCAACGTAATCTTTTAAAAGCTTATCAAACTCTTTTCTAAATCCCTCATCAGCAAGTATAGAAAGATACTGACTGCGCAGCTCTTCTACATTCGGATATAACATCTCGGGAATGTATGCACCTCCAAAGTGGCCGTAATATCCGTGTTCGTCTACTTGAAATTTTTTATCCATAATCATTAAATTCAAATTCAGTTTATATCCGTCTGACCGCTTAAAGCGGACTGACGGATAGCGGTCAGACGGGTGATCCGGTTAACATCTTTCACCCCAGGGGAAATCTCCACTCCGCTATTCACATCCAGCGCAAAAAGATTCATTCCCTGTAATTCGTTTATACTATACATATTTTCAATACTTATTCCCCCACTTAAAAAAAAGGGAACTTGTTGATCGTATTTCGTCAAGAGTTTCCAGTCAAATACTTTAGCATTTCCGCCATAGTACTTTCCTTTTGTATCAAACAGGAAATACTGACAATACGGTTGGTAATGTTTGGCTGTGGCAAAATCAAAATCATCACCAACCGAAAAAACTTTAATTATTTTCAGTCCTAAATCATTCAATTCTTTTACTTGCTCCACGGATTCCTTTCCATGCAATTGCAGATAATCAAGCTTGTGTTTTCCTGACAACGCAATGACTTTTTCATTTTCTTCATTCACAAAAACGCCTACGCGCGAAATTGATGATGGAAAAGCTTCGGGTATTTCAAAACCATCACCCACATACCGCGGTGATTCTTTGTAAAAAATAAATCCCATAAAATCAGGTTGCAGCTTCGCAACATCCAGAATGTTTTGAGCATTCCGCATCCCACAAACTTTTAATTTTATGGAAGTTAGCGTTGACATTACACTTTGCTTAATCGGTTCAATTCAGTAATAAAATCCTTTGCAGCCTTCTCCGGTCTGCTGT
>JBGTGG010000011.1:0-1896 GCA_041746855.1 Cyclobacteriaceae bacterium
ACTTGGGCACACACTTTTTTTAATTTTTTTGAATTACTTCCCACAGAGGCCGTCGCCGTTACCTTTTTCTATAGCCCCTACTTTATTCCATTTGGGCTAAGTAAGGATTTATAAAAAGTGCGAGGCACGAGCCTGATTATGCAATCCGTCTTAGAACAAATGGTTTTCTTTGCTATAGAAAAAAGGAACGGCATAGGCTCGGGCAGTGAAAGCAATATAGCTTGTGAAAAGAAAAAAACCAATTCAAGCACCCAAGCAAACTATATTTAGAACTGATTACCCTTCTTTTTTGTTGCAATGGCCTTATTAAGTTTTGCTCTTAATGTTGCCATATCCTCACTTACCTTTCTATCAATTACCCTGGCATACACCTGGGTAGTTGCCAGTTTAGTGTGACCTAATAGTTTGGAAACGGTTTCAATGGGTACCCCATTCGTCAAAGTAACCGTAGTTGCAAACGTATGTCTTGCCATGTGAAAGGTCAGGTTTTTTGTAATACCACAAGCATCGGCTATTTCCTTTAGATATAGATTTAGTTTTTGGTTTGTAATAGATGGAAAAAGCGTGCCTGTAATTCTTGCCATGGGATGCCCGTCATACTTCTCAATTAATTCCTGAGCTTGTGGTAACAAGGGAATCTTAAATGGGGTTTTCGTTTTTGTGCGTTTTGCCATAATCCAGTAATCGCCATCAATGCCACGGACAATATTATCCTTGGTCAAACATATTAAATCGGCATAAGCGATTCCGGTGTAACAACTAAAAACAAATAAATCCCTTGCCCGCTCCAATCGCTCTATAGGAAAGGTATAGGTAACCAAATCGGACAATTCATGTTCCGAAAGGAATTCCCGATCATTCCTTTCGAATGCGGGTTTCCAGCGGACAAAGGGGTCGCGTTCTATCCACTCCAAGTGATATGCCAGCGTGGTAATCTTCCGCAATCTTTGAATGTGTTTCATAACCGTATTATTTCCCATAGCCTTGGGGTGGTCTTTGGGCCAATACCCATGTAAAAAGCTTTCGTAGTCACAAATAAACTGGTAGTTCAGTTCGGATAGGTAAACATTATTGGTTTTTAACTTTTGGGAAAGGAACTTCTTTAGATACTTTTCTGATACCCCAAAATTGCGGATAGAACCTTTTGCTAAAGTGTTTTCTGTTTTCTTGGTGTGATATGCTACAATATCTAAAAGCGTCTTGCCCTGGTCGTCAAGACCTAAGTAGGAGGCTTTGATAAGTTCAGCAGTAACCAATTTTTTATCAAGCAGTAATTTTTGATAAATATTGACCAGCTCTGCATGAACTTTATCCAGATAGCCATTCAAAAGTTTTGCAGATTCGTTGTAACCTCTTGCCCTTTGCCTTTGGGGCTCCCAAGTTCTGATATCAGCTTCCTGTTTTAGGCTGATGTTCTGTCGAATACCATCTACGGTAATCCTGGCATAAATTTTACTCTGGTTGTTTTTTACACGCGAAGGGTGTATCCAAAATAGGATTGAAAAAGTGTGCGATTTTTGCATAGTTGTCGTCTTAAACGATTAAACATTCAGTGAGACGAAAGTCAAATCAACCATACTTTATGTTCAAATCAACTATTTGCTAATCGACAACAATGTTGTCGATTAAAAAATTCTGTTGTCGATTTGTAATCATTTAATCCGATTTTAAAAGTTATTTTTTAATCTCGAAAAAAATGTAAAACCCTGAAAATCATATATTTTGCAGGATTTTAGGGTTTTTTACTACCCTTTCAAGTGACCGCGGAGGGATTCGAACCCCCAACCCTCAGAGCCGAAATCTGATATTCTATCCAGTTGAACTACGCAGCCAAATTCCCGCGAAGGCGGGAATCTTATATTTATATTTCTAAGAAAGCTTCTCTTTTACGATTTT
>JBGTGG010000012.1:0-40814 GCA_041746855.1 Cyclobacteriaceae bacterium
GGGGATTATCGGATTCACAAAATCCATTGCACTGGAATTAGGCTCAAGAGGAATTCGTTCGAATGCCATTGCTCCCGGATTTATTGAAACAGAAATGACCGACAAGCTGGATGAAAAAACCGTACAAAGCTGGCGCGATGCTATTCCGTTAAAGCGTGGCGGCCAACCCGATGATGTGGCGAATGCGTGTGTATTTTTGGGTTCAGAAATGTCTTCGTATATCTCGGGTCAGGTGTTACAGGTTGATGGTGGGATGTTGACGTAGTTTTTTTCTACAGGAACTTTCAAGCTACGATATGAGGATCAATGGGCATGACGGTACTCTTGAATAACGGATGAAAATTAGATACCCAATCATTTTTGTCTCACTTTTTCTTGTTTTTTCCTGTTCACAGGAAAAAGAGAAGTTGGTTGTGACAAAGTATAAAAACGGTAATACCAAGACTGAGATCTATTATAAAAATGATTCGATCAAACATGGTCTTTCTAAAACATATTATATGGATGGATCAATATTAGCTGAAGAGCATTTTGCTGATGGACTTCAAAATGGTTGGAGTCTATTCTATGATGATGAAAAAAACTTAGTATATAAGTTGTTTTTTAAAAATGGAGCGGAATATGGGAATAGGTATTTTTATTATAGATCAGGTTCACTAGAAGCGTATAATTGTTACGACATAAGAGGCGAGAATTTTTATATTTTGAAATTGGATTCCATTGGTAACATAGAACAAGAAGAAGGTTTGGTTTTTAGTCCAAATATTTTACTCTTGGATTCGAATGGGAAAGAACTTGAAAATTTCACAACTAAAAATTTGGAAGGTGAGTATTCAGCAAGCATAGCTGTTATTGAACATCCTTTCAAAAAAGTTAAGTTAGTATTCGGAAAATTAAATCAGTTAGGTCAAATGGAAAACTCAAAACGATTAGAAATAAAGGAGAATACAGCTTCATTGACATTTCAAGTTGACAATCAGGAAAGCAAGGAATTTCTTATTGTAGGCACATTGGAGAATGATAAAGGGGAAACTGTCCTTGAAGATAGTTTAGTCTTAAAATTTTGAGAGTACAATTTAGGTCTATAAATGAAAACCCAAATCACCCACCTCAAATCCCTGCTCACCAAAACTTTCGAAAAAGGTGCGTGGCATGGGCCAGCAGTGATGGAAGTGTTGTCGGATATTGATGAAAAATCTGCGCAATTGCGCTTACCAAACACGCATAATATTATCGAATTGGTTGGCCACATGACCGCCTGGAGAACCTTTGTGGTGAAGAAATTACAAGGTGATCGGGGGTATAAGGTGTCGGATGCAATGAATTTTCCTGAGCCAACGGGATGGCTTACAGCTTTAAAAGAATTAAAGAAAAGTCAGGCTGAGTTAGTGAAAGAACTCGACCAATTCCCCGATAGCAAATTGGAGGAATTAATCCCCCACGATGCTTATAAATGCACTTTTTCAACAGTATTGCACGGCATCATGCATCATGATTTATACCATATCGGACAGATCTCATTGATCAAAAAATCACTTCAGTCCTAACAATCGTCAGTCGAAATTTTTAAAAAATTTTTTAACACAGTTTTGGAAACTCTTCAAAACTGCTCTACGTTTGTGTCCTCAAGTCGAAAGAGCATACCGCTTAATCGATTTATAAAGAAGCGTGGAGAGACAGGCTCTATGAAGCGCTAGCAACCCTCCTGCCAATAGGCGGAAAAGGTGCTAAATCCTGACTCCGGATTCGAAGGTCGACTCCGGGAAATATAAAACGATGATTATGAAAAACATTTTCAACACACCATCAGGAGAAAGCCCTTCGGGCTTCCGCGCGTTCGTCAATCGACTAAAACAATCTATTCAGGCATTTCTAAATGATGATTGCAACACATGTATGTGTTGTTGCCCATGTTGTTGCTGCTAAGCGTTTCTTAACTTCTTAAAGCAACACCATCAGAGTTGACCTTGTCAAGTGACAGGCATGCGTTCTCTGATTCCGCCTATTCAATTATCAAATCAAAAAATCATTCAATTAAAAATATTTAGTTATGTCTAATCTACATTTCGATACCCTACAATTACATGCCGGTCAGGAAATTGATCCTACAACAGGATCACGTGCCGTGCCGATTTATCAAACCACTTCGTATGCATTCAAGAATTCTGAACACGGTGCCAATCTGTTTGCCCTAAAAGAATTTGGAAACATTTATACCCGTATTATGAACCCAACTTCCGATGTGTTTGAAAAGCGTATCGCTGCATTGGAAGGTGGTGTGGCTGCACTGGCAGCCGGCTCCGGTCAAGCTGCACAGTTTATTGCGCTCAACAACATTCTTCAGGTGGGTGATAATTTTGTTTCCACTTCGTTTTTATATGGAGGAACGTACAATCAATTTAAAGTAGCCTTTAAACGGATTGGCATTGAAGCCCGTTTTGCTGAAGGCGATAAGGCAGAAGCTTTTGAAAAACTAATCGATAACAAAACGAAAGCAATCTATCTCGAGACCATTGGTAACCCGGGATTCAACATTCCTGATTTTGAAGCGATTGCTGCTCTTGCAAAAAAACATGATCTTCCTTTGATCGTTGATAATACGTTTGGCGCGGCAGGATATTTATTCAAACCATTCGAGCACGGTGCCAATGTGGTGGTGGAGTCGGCAACGAAATGGATTGGTGGTCATGGCACCTCCATCGGTGGGGTGATTGTGGATGGCGGAAATTACAACTGGGGCAATGGAAAATTCCCTCAATTCACAGAACCATCAGAAGGCTATCATGGATTAAAATTCTGGGAAGTTTTTGGTGAAGGAAATCCGCTCGGCTTGCCAAACATTGCTTTCATTATTCGCGCACGTGTAGAAGGCCTGCGCGATTTCGGTCCCGCACAAAGTCCATTTAATTCATTTTTGCTTTTACAAGGATTGGAGACGTTATCGTTGCGCGTTCAACGTTCAGTTGAAAATGCGCTGACCATCGCAGAATGGTTGGAGCAACATCCGCAAGTGGAAAGTGTAAACTATCCGGGCTTGAAAAGCAGCACCTATCATCAGTTGGCGAAAAAATATTTGCGCAATGGATTTGGCGCTGTACTTTCTTTCACACTTAAAGGCACAAAAGAAAATGCAGCAGCATTTGTTGATAACCTAAAATTGGTAACGCATCTGGCGAATGTTGGTGATTCAAAAACACTCATCATTCAACCAGCAGCAACAACACATCAGCAGCTTTCAGATGAAGAACAAATTGCAGCAGGTGTATTGCCAAATTTGTTGCGCATATCCGTGGGCACCGAGCACATTGATGATATCAAAGCAGACCTGCAACAAGCCTTTGAAAAAGTGAAGAAGGGGGAACTAGTGAGTTAATCAACACGATGGAAAAACAGGATCAACTATTTAAATACCCTCAATCATTTGAGTTGGAATCCGGAAAAAGCCTTCCTGGATTCCAACTTCAATACACCACTTTTGGAAACTTAAATGCAAACAAAAGCAATGTCGTGTGGGTTTGTCATGCCCTTACGGGAAGTTCAAATTTCACCGATTGGTGGAAAGAACTTTTTAGCGAAGGGGCATTCTTTGATCCTGAAAACTATTTTATCATCGCAGCAAATGCATTGGGTGGATGCTATGGATCAACCGGTCCGTTATCTTTAAATCCGAATACGCAAAAATCGTATTATCATGATTTCCCGCAAATCACCAATCGCGATGTTGTAAAGGCTTTTGATTTGTTGCGCGAGGAACTGGGCTTCTCTTCCATTCATACATTGATTGGCGGATCACTTGGTGGCCAGCAAGTGTTGGAGTGGGCCATTCAAAAACCAACAACTTTTCAACATATTGTTCCGATTGCCTGCAATGCTTTTCATTCTCCGTGGGGGATAGCTTTCAATGAAGCGCAACGCATGGCCATTGAAAGTGATCCTACCTGGAAAGAAAAAGACCATCAGGCGGGAATCAACGGGTTGAAGACCGCGCGAGCCATTGGTATGATTTCCTATCGTCATTATCAAACCTACCAAAGCACACAATCCGAAAAACTAATCGACAAGACAGACGACTTTAGGGCTGCTTCTTATCAACGTTATCAAGGTCAAAAATTAGCAAGCCGTTTTAACGCTTTTACCTATTGGTATCTATCAAAAGCAATGGATAGCCACAATATTGGCAGGGACAGAAATTCGGTTGAAGGTGCGCTACAAAAAATTTCTGCGCGTACGTTGGTGGTTGGAATTGATAGCGACATTCTTTTTCCGGTAGAAGAACAGAAATTTTTAGCAGACCTGATTCCGGATGCTTCCCTACGGATAATTTCTTCCCGCTATGGACACGATGGTTTTTTGGTCGAGTTCAATCAGTTGAATGAAATTCTTACCACATTTTATAAAAACATTTTAAGCGAAAAACTACAATGAGAAAAAATTTAAAACTTGGATTATTTGGGTTCGGATGTGTCGGACAAGGTCTTTACCGGGTATTGCAGGAAACAGAAGGAATCCGTGCTGAAGTAAAAAAGATTTGCGTAAAAACCCCAAACAAAGAACGCCCGCTGGCGGATGACGTGTTCACGTTCAATAAAGAAGACATCCTGAATGACCCAGAGATTGATGTGGTGGTTGAATTAATTGATGATGCCGATGCCGCGTTTGCGATTGTGAAAACTGCACTTCAAAATGGAAAAGCAGTGGTGACTGCCAATAAAAAAATGCTTGCCGAAAACCTGGAGGAAATTTATGCACTGCAACTGCAGTATGGGAAACCTGTTTTATATGAGGGGTCTGTGTGTGCTAGTATTCCGATCATTAGAAATCTTGAAGAGTATTATGACAATGATTTAATCACCAGCATTGAGGGGATCTTTAATGGTTCTACGAACTACATTCTCACTAAAGTTTTTGAAGAAAAGAAAAGCTATGAGGATGCGCTTCTCAAAGCACAAGAACTTGGCTTTGCGGAATCAAACCCCAGCTTGGATGTAGAAGGCTACGATGCTAAATACAAACTCGTGATTGCCATTGCGCATACGTTCGGAACATTTGTGACACCTGAAGAAGTAATCAACATCGGTATCGATAGGATTTCTGATGTGGATTTGAGATTCGCACGCGAAAAGAATTATTCCATTAAGTTGATTGCACGAGCAGTGAAGAAAGATGGAAAGATTTTTGCGTTGGTGGCTCCTCAATTTATTGAACAACTTGATCCATTAGCCAACATCAGAAATGAATACAATGCCGTGCAAGTGGAAGGGGTTTTTGCTGAAAAGCAACTCTTTGTAGGTAAAGGAGCGGGCAGCTACCCAACCGGTTCGGCTGTGCTTTCGGATGTCTCAGCGTTGTCGTACGATTATCATTATGAATACAAAAAACTTAAACAAGTTCATGATACTCAGTTCACGAATGACTTTACAGTTGAGGTTTTTGTAAGTTTCACCGAAGGAACAGCCATTTCCATCAATGATTTTGAGGAGTTCAAATCGGGCTATGCCAGTGGCGATAAACAATACATGGTTGGAACTGCCAGGCTCGAAAACCTTCGAAAATGGTCCAAATTGGAAGGTGTTGGGATTATTTTAGCGCCAAATTCAGAAATTACCCTGACTTCAAAAGTGGAAGCAGCAGCATTAGCAGTGGGTTGATTATAGTGCTACGCGTCAGACCGCTTTGAGCGGTCTGACGCTTGTGATAAAAATCACATATTCGTCATAAACTATACAGCATTCTATTACTGATTTTTCGAGGTTGTCGATATATTTGTACCCTCATAAATCACGTAATAGATGCTTATTTTCACATCCATTGTAGCATTTGCCATCATCATTCTCTTGTTGGTGTTTATGCTCCTTTTCGCCCAAGCGAAATTAGTGCAGTCAGGCCCTGTAAACATTATCGTAAACGGGGATACAGAGAACCCTATTGTTGCGACCGCAGGAAGTACACTGCTCTCTACTTTGTCGGGTCAAAAAATATTTTTGCCCTCCGCCTGCGGTGGTGGTGGAACCTGCGCCATGTGTAAATGTGTGGTGGAAGATGGGGGTGGGGATGTCCTGCCCACTGAAGAAGGCCACCTTACCCGTCAGGAGAAAATGGGAAAAGTACGACTTGGTTGCCAGGTAAAGGTAAAACAAGACATGGTGATCCGAATTCCGGAAGAAATTTTTGGTATCAAGAAATGGGAATGTGAAGTAGTTTCAAACTATAACGTTTCCACCTTCATTAAAGAATTCGTAGTTAAACTCCCTCCCGGGGAAACGTTGGATTTCCAGGCGGGTGGTTATATCCAGATTGATGTACCTCCGATAGCTGTCGATTTCAAAACAATGGACATCGCCCCGCATCCTGAATTGGGGCACAAGCCTGATGTATTCCAAAGCGATTGGGATAAGTTCAAGCTTTGGGATTTGAAAATGAAAAATGACGAGCCGATTTTCCGTGCGTACTCGATGGCCAACCATCCTGCAGAAGGAAATATTGTGATGTTAAATATTCGTGTAGCAACCCCTCCATTTGACCGCGACAATAACCGTTGGATGGATGTAAATCCTGGTATTTGTTCGTCTTATGTTTTTTCAAGGAAACCAGGAGACAAAGTAACGATCTCAGGACCTTACGGTGAATTCCATATCAACCCTACCCAACGTGAAATGATTTACATTGGTGGTGGTGCAGGTATGGCTCCGCTACGTGCACAAATCTTCCATTTGTTCCATACAGAAAAAACCAAGCGTAAAGTTTCATACTGGTATGGTGGGCGTTCGAAAAAAGAATTGTTCTATGTTGATCACTTCCGTAAAATCGAAGAAGAATTCCCGAACTTCCAGTTTAATATTGGATTGTCCGAACCACTTCCTGAAGATAACTGGAAAGTAAAAACAAGTCTCGAGGACAAAGAAGCCGATGGATACGTTGGATTCATTCACCAGTGTTTGTATGATAATTATTTAAAACATCATGAATCACCGGAAGATGTAGAGTTCTACCTCTGCGGACCTCCGTTGATGAATGCTGCCGTATTAAAGATGTTGGATGAGATGGGAACCCCGAAAGAAAACATCCGCTTTGACGACTTTGGAGGGTAAAATTAATTTCTGATTTCTAATTAATCCTGACATACAATAACCTCGTCCTTTCAGGCGGGGTTATTTTTTTATTAAGCCTGCAAGGACTTTAGAATAGAAGAGTCTTAAAAGCTGAATACTCAATGTGATAAATCCGGTGATTCAGGTCTGAAGGAATGCGGAAGGATTGGTTAAAGATTTGAAGATGTGGAAAGGCAACTATTGAGAATTGATTTTTGTGAGTATCCGCTATTAATCCTAAACCACATAGACTCACGTATGTTTTTATTTGGCTTCAATACGCGGATGAATTTTTTAAATTACATAAATGCCGGGAAAACAACATAGGCACATAGTATGATAAACAAAAAATACATGGACGAGCTCACCTACGAAATTATCGGGAGCGCTATTGAAGTGCATAAAACGATGGGCAGAGGTTTGTTGGAAAGTGTATACCATCAATGTTTGAAAGAGGAGTTTTTAAATAGAAAAATAAATTTTTCCACAGAGATGCGGATACCAATTGAGTATAAGGGAAAAGTTTTAGATGTGGATTTTCGATGAGATTTTTTCGTTGAGCAGTGTATTGTGGTGGAGTTAAAGGCGGTGCAGGAGATGACAGGAGTGTTTGAAGCGCAGCTTCTTACCTATATGAAGCTTTTGAAATCCCCTAAGGGGGTACTTATTAATTTCAACTGTTCAAATATATTTAATGAAGGCCAAAAGACTTTTGTGAATGAGTATTTTAGCACATTGCCTAAGTGCTAAAAACCTATGTATCTATGCGGTTAAAGAGTTTGATAGTAGGATTTCTTAGGACACGAAACGGATCCTCATTTTGATTTTTAAGAATTAATTCAATTCAACTTCCGGGATCTGGAATGTCACCTTCGTTCCTTTTCCTTCTTCAGAGGAAATATTTATTGTGCCCTGAAGCTTATCGATGGTTTCTTTTACGATATAAAGACCCAGCCCTGAACCTGCGCCATCATCTGTAGCACGGTAAAACATCTGATACACTTTGTCGATGTGCTCTTTCGAGATTCCACGGCCGTTATCCTCAATGGTCAATTTCGCATAACGATCCTCCACTTTCACATCCACGTTGATTACCGGATCTTTTCCATTTCGGTAACGGATAGCATTCGAAATAATATTGTTCAAGATCACTTTGATCCGCCAGGAGTCACTTAAGAAAGGCTTGTCCTGTTTTACATTAATGGTTTTCTCAACTAACTTACCAGTAGAAGTCGCAAAACGCAATTGATCAAAGGTGTCATCAATGATGGATTTAAACAGCACTTCTTCACGCTTCACTTCCAGCCGTGAGTTTCTGGATTGATCCAAAATTTCCCTGATAAAATTATCTTGCTGTAGGGCGCTGTTATTGATCTTGTCCAGATAAACATCCTTCATTGCAAAATCCTGATCCTTTTTGGCAAGGTTTATCAATCCTAATACAGAAGCAATAGGCGCCCGAAGATCATGGGAAACACTGTAGACAAAATTGTCGAGCTCTGTATTTCTTTTGCTAAGTTCCTTGTTGGTGTTCTGTAACTTCTCTTCTGCCTTTCTTCTTGTTTCAATCTGCTCATTTAGTTCATGCGTTCTTGCCTTCACCATTTCTTCAAGGTTCTCATTAAACTTGACAAGCTTTTGTTGTACTTCTGCGCGCTCTGTAACTGTTGCCGCAAGTATAATGGTAGAGATGCTCACCATGCCCACGAAAATCTGCAACAACAACATAGAACTATATGGTGTAGTCAATACAAATGGCCCCAGGTTTTGTGTGGTAATATAAATGGAGAAAATAGAAGTGATCACTACCGCAGATATCGCAATGATTAAATCAAAACGAAATGCCAGCCATAGTAAAAATGGAAGAACAAGGAAAGGCAACGCCCGCTCCAGAGTAATACTTAGGTATTCTACCCGAAGCAAAAAATAAATCGCCAATGCACCGATAAAGAAAATAGCAATCTCCAAAAGTTTGTCGTTCGTAAATTTAAAATACTGCTTTCTCACCAATGCAAGTATAAAAGGTGTGAACAGCAGAATGCCCACCACGTTGCCAACCCACCAGGAAAAGCTAACGCGTAAAAACGAACCTTCCGGTATGCCGTTATTGAACCATAAACTAAAGGTCCCGATTCCCGAACCGATGATTGCCATGAAGAGCGTTACAAACAAAAAGCGAAAAGCATTTTTAGTTTGCTTAAAGGGGAAAGGATCTTTGATCCATACTTTCACTAAATAATTTCCGGCTACCGCTTCCAGCGTACTTCCAATTGCAATGAAACTTGAAATGGAGATAATGGTTTGGGCGGGCATCCCCGGACTGTTCCAATAGGCCATCACGTTGGCCACCAAGGCTCCTATCGTGATACCCGGCCAGGAAGATCTTCCTAATAAAATAATCAACGCGAATGCAATACCGGAGGGTGGCCAGGTGGGTAGTGACTGCGTGCCCTCAAACGCTAAAAAATATCCAAAGCGTGCCGCTATGTAATACACCACGGCTACAAAAATGATCTTGAAGTCGAGATTGTACTTAAGTAATGGTTTGAGGTTCATTGAATAATTCACTCATTATCAAGTAAATATTGAAAGATAAAATCACTTTAGATAATTGATGTAAGTTATTTTCATTTTTTATCGATTTTCTGTGGAATGGAGTGGTTGAAAGCACAATAAAGCCGGGCAAGTCAAAAAAATCTAAAATCCAGTCCAAAACGACCCTTTTTAATGTCTTGTAAAACCCAAAACCCTGAATAATCTCTATATTTCTAAAAATTTCTATCCAAAATCGACATGGATTTAACCATTTTATTCTCTCCTATTGATGAATCTGTTTACCAGACCATAGACTCGCCCACTTCATTTTTTAAAAGCATCCGCATTTTTGGTGAAAAAATGCCAGATTATAAAGGTGCCCAAATTGCCATTTTCACTGTAAAGGAAGATCGGGGCTCTACGAATCCAACCTCACATCACAATGCCCCCGATGAAATCCGAAAAAAACTTTACCGATTGAAAAAGGGTAATGGCACTTATCGGATTGTGGATTTAGGTAACCTGAACCCGGGTATTGACCTGGAGGAAACCTATGTAAGGATTAGCGAAGTCTGTAGAATTCTTTTGGAAAACAATGTACTCCCGATCATTATAGGTGGAACCCATGATTTGGATTATGGCCAATACACAGGTTATGAAACCATGGATAAATTGGTGAGCTTTCTAAATGTGGATGCCTTTTTGGATTTAGATGAAAAGAAAGAATCCCCGGCAGAAACAAAGCATATCCACAAGATTTTACTGCACGAGCCGAATTACCTCTTCAGTTATACCCACTTAGCGTACCAGAGCTATCTGATTGACCCGCTTTCTGTATCGGTTCTTGAAAAATTATATTTTGAAGCCTTTCGGATTGGTCAAATGCGCACCAACTTACAGGAGATGGAACCCACGATTCGAAATGCCGATATGATTTCTTTTGATGTGGCCGCCATTCGCTCATCGGATCTTCCGGCTTCCCGTAATGCACAACCGTTTGGACTTACCGGGGAGGAAGCATGTCAGGTTTGTTGGTATGCGGGGCTCAATGAGAAGTTGAGTTCAATTGGTTTTTATGGATACCATCCGGAGTATGATGATAACCATAAAAAAAGTGCTTCCGTTATTGCAACGATGATTTGGTATTTTATTGAAGGATTCTATCATCGTAAAAGTGAACAGAATTTTAAAAGCAACGACTACTTAAAGTATGTGGTGGCCATGCCTACAGAAACTGAAACCTTGACATTTTATAAAAGCAAGTTCAGTGAAAAGTGGTGGATGGAAGTTCCCTACCCAAATGGCAAAGAACGGTATGCGCGGAATAGCATCGTGCCGTGCAGCTACTCCGATTATCAAACAGCAACAAAAGGCGAAGTGCCCGAGCGCTATATCAATACATTGGCAAAATTGATTTAGAAAAAATCCGCAAAACAATTAAGAAAGTGAAGTACTTCTGTATTATAGTATGCACATCTGTGATCTTATTTTCTTGTAAAAGAAATGATCCAAATGATCCTCAAAAGATTGTTGATCTGGCAATTGAAAAAGCAGGCGGTTCAAAATTTTTAACCAGTTCAATTTCATTCAATTTTCGTGATCGTCATTACATCGCAAAGAGAAATCAGGGAATGTATTCTTATCAACGAATTTTTATTGACTCAACAAATATTACCTACCACGATTTTCTGAGCAATAATGGATTTGTCCGAAAAATAAATGATGAAGTAACAAGCCTTGCCGACACCACAAGTGCCAAATATGCCCGCTCTACAAATTCTGTGATTTATTTTGCGTTGCTTCCGTATGGACTAAACGATGCCGCGGTGAATAAAGAATTTATTGGTGAAACCATCCTTGATGGCCAACCATACCGAAAAGTTAAAATCACTTTCGGTGAAGAAGGTGGAGGTGAAGACTATGACGACACGTTTATCTATTGGTTCCATAAAGAAAAACATACCGTTGACTATCTAGCGTACTCTTATCACACCGATGGTGGTGGGGTACGGTTTAGAAAAGCAATAAACCCGCGCTTTGTAAAGGGAATACTTTTTCAGGATTATATTAATTATAAACCCGAGGATGAAACTATTTCTGTGGAGGAAATGGAGGCATTGTTCATGGCAAATGAGTTAAAAGAATTAAGTCGGATTGAGCTGAGGAATATCACCGTTGAGATTGGTGTTCCAACGGATCTATGAATTCTTTGTGGTTTTGAAAATATTTAGTGAAGCCAACCCAAGTGTTACTACAGTAATTGCTCCGCAATATATTAGTGAATACCCCCACTCAATTGAAAATCCTGACGTCACGGCCTTTGCTACATTCGTAAGACCCATCATCAATACGCTGCCTAAAATCACGAGGAGCACCATATTATAGCTTGCATGGTGGCGAAATTTTTTAGGGATAATTTCCTCACTGTTAACAATAACAATGAGGTAGTATACCAATAGCGGTAATATAAAACCATTCAATGCTTGCACAAACAAGATCACTGGTATCGGTTTTATTCCGCTAATGCCAAATACAAATCCAACCAGCAATACCGCACCCCATATTAGCGCCAATTTCTTTTTTCCGTGTACATCAAAAACGGTTTCGCCAATAATAGAAGTTGCAAAAGGAGCCGTAATGGTTGATGAAAATCCTGCAGCAAATAATCCACACGCCAGCGCCACTGCGCCAATGCTCCCTAAATTATTTTGAAATGCTGCTGCTAAATTTTCAAAAGAAGAAAAATCCCCAACCGATGTGCCTGCAATAAGAATTGCTGCTGTTATTAGTCCACCAAAAAATACGGAGACCGAAAGCCCGATCCGCATAGAATTTATTTCCTGACCCCTGCTTATTCCTGATCCAACAAAAAGATTGTAGGGCACAATTGTAGTTCCTACCAGGCCAAGGGTTATCAATTCCGCACCTGATGGAATAACCGGCTTCCAGGTCTTTGAGAGGATCGTACCAAATGTAAAATCTTGTGAAAGTGCGAGGGCTATAAACGCTATCCCCATCAGCACTACAAAAAACAACATCACACGGGAAATCAATTGATGCTTACCAAACCACAAGATGGAAGCAGCAATCAAGACCAATAGTATGGTTAAAATTTTCACATCAACTCCTGTCAGCAGGTTCATCCCTGAAACTGCACCGAGAATATTTCCGGCTTCGTATGCTGCGCATCCCAGAATTACACTTCCGCCAATAAAAAATTTAAGGAAGCCTCCTTTGCGGGAACCAAACTTGCGTGTTAAAATTTGTCCAAGATTATTTCCGCTGGCAATGGTGATGCGCGCTGCAATTTCCTGAAGGATCAAACATGCAATTGACGAGAATACAATCGTCCATAACAAACTGAGGCCATACTTCGATCCTGCAGTAACGGCTGTGGTAATGGTGCCCGGGCCAATAAATGCAGCCGAAACAACCGACCAGATGATGATACTACTAAGGCGCTTACTTTTCAAAAAGTTAGTTTACAATACGTTGGCGAGTTGTTCTTTTATCTTCTCCAACTCTTCTTTCATCATCACTACATGCTTTTGGATTTCAGCATCATTGGCTTTCGATCCAATGGTATTGATTTCCCTTCCAATTTCCTGAGAGATAAAACCCAACTTCTTTCCGGATGACCCTGTTGATCCCATTACTTTTGTAAAAAAATCCAGATGCGTTCCCAACCGTACTTTCTCTTCGCTGATGTCAAGCTTTTCGGCATAAAAAATAATTTCTTGCTCCAATCTATTTTCATCATAACCATCCTCACCAAAAGAAGATTGGATGTTTCCCTTTAACCTTTCACGGATGCGTTGTATCCTTCCAGGATCTAGTTTTGCAATTTCAGCTAACCCCGATTCAATTACCTGAATGTATTCCGCCAGTTTCGACTCCAGTGCTTTGCCTTCCGAAATCCTGAACTCATCACATTTCGCAATGGCTGTTGTAAAAACTTTTTTGACTGCGTTCCATTCTTCAGAGGTTGCGCCATTTCCACTTTTACTTTGAATTACTTCAGGCGAATTGATCGCCAACGAAAACAGATTATCATATGGTGAAGAAACACTGTCAGCAAGTTTTTTTAATTCCCTATAATACGCTGTAAACAATACTTCATTGTAAGATTGTTTGGGCTCTTGTTGTCCTATGCGTACATAATCGATCGAAACAGAGACCTTGCCACGTTCGAGTTGCTCACTTAAATAATTTCGGATTTCTATTTCCTTGTCTGAAAAATTTCTCGGAAGCCGTAGGCCGATGTCCAGAAATTTAGAATTCAAGGTTTTTACTTCAACAGTTATTTGTACTTGTCCGTCATCATAGACAGACTGTCCAAACCCAGTCATGGATTTAATCATGTAGAATTATTTAGTGGATGCTAAGATAATGAAAGATACTAACTGATTAGAAATCAAAGCCCAGCGTAAACATGAAACGTGGATCCTGAACTTCGAAGTTTTCAACCGGCCATGCTAAATCGAACTTCATGTAATACCCTAACATAACCGTACGTAGTCCAACACCATAACTATATAACCACGGGTTAAGATAATTATTGATCTGAGCAGTGAATGGGTTTTGTTCAATTACATTATAGCTTACACTGGTTCCATCCGTAAAGGGAGGTTTTCCGGACCAACTGGTGCCAATATCATAAAACCCAATGATTTGCATGTTCCGGAAAAAATTGGAGGTAATGGGTTCATTGGTCAAGGCGCGTATTAGCGGCAAGCGTAGCTCTGCGTTCAGCAACAAAACATTGTTGCCAAACAAAGTGGCATAATCAAATCCGCGTAAATTAGTTGCGAACTCTGCAAACAACAGATCCTGATTATTAGGATTCGCATCCGGGCCGACCGGGTTCCGCTGTCCTGTGCTGGTTGCACCTGTTTCAATTGTTTGGTTAAAAAGCCAATTGTCCATTCCGCCCAACAAAAAGAGTTTGGGGGAATTGCCAAAGAATGACCCGGCATAACCACGTACTGCAAATACAATCTCTTTATAAATTTTTTGATAGTGGCGTAGATCAATAAATGCTTTGGAGAAACTATTGTTTGAATTGTTAAGTCCATAATGGTGGACAAGACCTATTTTACCACGCGTACCTTCAATTGCGTTGAGGCCGGTATAAACAGAATTGTCATAAACCAATTCTGCGTTGAAGCCGGTATAATAATCAACTTTTGGTATGTCGGATGGCGGTGTAATCGGATAGTTGGCTGATCCATAGCTGGATGATCTTGCCATTTCAAAGAACGGACGGAGCATCACCCGGATACGGTCATTCAACGGCATCGATGCACCCACTTCAAATTTATTCAACACAAACTGGTATTCGGTCAACTCATCCTTATCGGCAATATTCGGATTATAGAAAGCTTTACGCACCGATCTTCGATCAAAGCGGACACTAAAATCAATATATGCCGGGAGGTATTGAATCTCCGCATACACGTCCCCATTCCTTAAATCCAGGGTGGTCATTAACCCTCCATAGAAACGGTAATTCTCCAACATATCGTTCATTTGGGTTTCCAATGAAATTCCAAAACCCCGAAGCGGATCCACTACAAAGGAGGTAATTAAAGAATTGGAACTGAACTTAGGTTCATACGGAAAGGGTCCCAGTATTTTGCTTTTTTCCCGTGCCTTCATGTAGCGGGTCAGAAAAGATTCTTGCGCACGGGGCGCTTCCACTTCATCTTCAAAAACATAATCATCGGTATTTACCTGTTGCTTCTTTTCAGTCAACTCTTTGATGTTCACAGTAGCGGTAGAATCAATTGGCTGGAGTTCCGTATTGGGTGTGGCCAATGAATCAACAGGAACAACTACTGTGTCTCTTTCAACTTCCTTTGACTCCTTTAATCGTGAATTGAGCAAATCCTTTATGCTCATGCTTTTCTCTTCCTCTTTCTTTCTACGCTCACGGATTATGCGTACTTGCTGCAATTCTTTTCTTCGGGTGGCCGGGGTGAATATCTGCCGGTTGGTACTGAAATTTGGGTTCAGGTAGATATGTTCCTCCATATCTTTATTGGCAACAAGCGCCAGGGTATAGCCCACCATATCAAAGCGTTTTATGCTTGTTGAATAGTTTGTAAGTTGAGAGTAGATACCTGTATTCAAATTGTATTTGAACAAATTGACAATGCCCCGCTGATCACTTAGATAGATATAATTATAGTTGTCAATGGCCAACGGGGAAAAATCTTTGCTTAGCGTATTTGTAATTCTTGTAACCACATTTTTCGTGGTGTCCAAATCATAAACAAATAGGTTATAATTACTGGAAAGCTGACCTACCTTTGTGTTGTCCTTCAAATTCAAAGTATCAGAAATACGATTCGAACTAAACACAATCCGGTTGGTTCCCGGAATGAAGCTTGGATCAAGGTCATCAAATACATCATTGGTAATTCGACTTACGCGTTCCCTTCTCGTGGAAATCAAAAACAAATCATTTTGCCCTTCAAAATCCCCACTCAAAATCCCCAGCCTGCCATTTGCTGAAAAAGATAAACTGCGCACATTGCTAAACCGATCAAGCTGACGGGGTAGTTTTGTTTTTGTACTGAGATCGTATAACCAAAAAACAAACTTCCCTTGCTTTACGGCTATTACCCCCAAGGTTGTTGCATCCGACCAGGCGATCAATGGAACTGAATAATCCACACGTTGATCAATTACTTTGGACCCGCCTGAAAGAATTACTTTTTCTTTTCCGGTTTCCAACGAACGCACTTTGACAATGTACCGCCCACGATCATTTTGTGAATATGCGAGATAACGTCCATCCGGACTTAATTTTATTGCGGTGATGGCGGTTGATTTATTTAAAGAAGGTGTTAACTGAGCCGAGTCAGAAGGGGTAACATAGGATTGATAAACCTGTTCGCTGATATCAGAATAATATTTTCGCCAGTCTGACATCAACGTTTTGAAGCTTATGCCCAATGTGATCATTACACTTTTCTCTTCATTTCGTGTTACGCGGGTGTAGTTTAAGATATTTGAAACTGAGCTTTTGCCGTATTTTTCCGCGATGTAATTCCAAACTGATTGCCCTGCAAGCGCGGCATCATGGCCGGTGAGCCGGGAAATATTTTTGCTTTTCCGCGTGCGCATCAACTCGCGCACGAAATCATCCATTTCACCGTCCCATCCATTGGCAACATACAAAGCTGCTCCATCCACAAACCAATCGGGCAAGTTCAACAACAGGGAGTTTTGAAAAACATCTTTCAGACTTCCACCGTACATCATCTCATTCACCATCAGGCCCGATATTTTTACCAACAATTCTTCTTTGAATTCTTGTCCGGTACCGACATAAGCTACTTCAACATACGGCTTTATAAATTCCGTTTCCCCACCCACACGAAATGTGTTTTGATTGAGACCAACATTGCTCTGGCGCAAATCACTTAAGGAACTGTACAGGAAAACTTTGGTTTTGAAATAGGGAGGATAACCAATCAGGTCCGTTACCCTGTCAAATTCATTTTCAATATATTCGAGGGCTTGACGGGCAATATCACTACGCCCATCATAATAGTATACATCAAAGTTCTCGCCTGTAAGGTATTGCCATTTGAACTGGCGGTATTGCATCCTGTTTTTACCAAATGCCTCCCTTGACTGTTGCGCATACGCGCCTATACAACCAACAAACACCGCAAGCACAACAATTAATCCTCTTCTCAACTTCATATACTATTTGGGGAATTCAATTTACGAATTTATAACGATTAATATCCACCTCTTTGTTCAACTGCTTCTTATCTTCCAACCATTCCGCTAATACCTTTGCAAAATAAGGAGAAATACTAACTCCTTTTGTTCCCAGTCCATTGAAAAAAACGAGCCGATCAAATTTTGGATGGCTGCCAATAACGACTCGTCTATCATGGGTTGTAGGGCGCATACCCCAATCTTGTCCAACAATTTCAAAATCAAAATCCACCACCATTTTTAGTTTTTCAATCAATTCTTCTTTTGCGCTATTGGATATTGCTGGCGTGGTATCTCGAAACTGGTACGTAGCACCCACATTGTAAACAGAATCCCCTTGCGGCACTATATAAACTCCACGGTTAACAACATGGTTTCCAAATCCACCACCTTTTACAGTTAACGTTTCCCCTTTAAGGGAAATTATAGGAACCCATCCAAACCATTTGTTTTCAAGGGATTGTGTGCCGGTACAGAAAATGATGCCCTCAGCCTCATAACCTCTATATTCAACCCGGTCACTAGATGGCTGTAAATCTTCCTCAATAAATAGCTCTTCTACTAATGCCTCCTTTTCCAACAACAGGCTACGAACGCCCGCTAAATATTTTTTAGTATCAATGTATCCCCCTTTTGCTATCATCACCCCACCAAAATCATCCTTGATTCCATTCAATTGAGAATGGGTAGAAATTTCCGCGATGTAATCTTTTACCCCAGGATCACTACTCCTGGCCATCCACTCATTTTGTTCCTTAACGGACGAAAATGGGTGGTAAATAGGCTGCGGAAAGAAAAATTTGCGGTTGGTCAGCACTTCTACCATCGGATAAAATTCATGCAGATAGGTGAACATTTCATCCGCAAGCCAGGTTTTAACCATGTTTTTGCCCGTAATCGGATTGAAAAGCCCGGCTGCAATTTGTGATGCTGAATTCTTAAAATAGGCATCGAATACTACCATGCGTTTGCCCATGTTCAGCAAATGAAGCGCCACTGCCGATCCTGCCAATCCTTGCCCAATGATAATGTAGTCGACTTTTTTGCTCAATTCGTGCGGTTGCTAAAATGTAATTAGTTTGACAAATATCTTACTGGGGGTTCAAATCCCAATTAATTTTAATCAAATTTGCCGCTATGTTGCGCGTAAAATCATTCATTTTCAATCCTTTCCAGGAAAATACATACGTCCTTTTCGATGATACCAATGAGTGTGTTATCGTAGACCCGGGATGTTACGAGAAAGCAGAACAGCAAGAGTTGGTCGATTTCATTGAAGAAAACAACCTCACGGTTAAACTCCTCCTCAATACACATTGCCATATCGACCATGTACTAGGCAATTACTTTGTTAAAAGTAAGTACAAAGTCGATTTATACATTCACCCAATGGAAGAGGTTGTGTTAAAAGCTGTCCAAACCTATGCATCCAACTACGGGTTCCAACAATATTCCAGTACCTCCTCGGATGCTCATTTAAAAGAAGGCGAAAAAGTGATATTTGGCGACCAGGCGATGGAAATAATATTCGCGCCCGGCCATTCTCCCGGCCATGTTTGCTTTTATAGCATCCCCGATAAAATCCTGGTTGGTGGGGACGTTTTGTTTAAAAACAGCATTGGGCGTACCGATTTACCGGGTGGTGACCATGATACCCTGATTGAAAGTATTCAAGAAAAATTGTTCATCCTGCCCGATGACGTTACGGTTTATTCAGGGCACGGGCCCACTACTACCATTGGTTCTGAAAAAAGGTCAAATCCTTTTTGCGCCATTATATGAAAAAAAGTATTCCCAATATTTTAACAAGCTTCAACCTCCTTTGCGGATGCATAGGTGTTGTTTCGGTTTTCGAAAATTGGGCGATCCCGGCTGCGTATTTTATATGGCTCGCAGGTCTTTTCGATTTTTTTGATGGATTTGTTGCCCGCCTTTTGAAAGTTTCATCGCCCATCGGAAAAGAATTAGACTCATTGGCGGACATGGTAAGCTTCGGTTTCCTGCCCGCAGCAATCATGTACCAATTAATTGGCAATTCTACAGAATCAACATGGCTTCCTTTCATCGCTTTTGCAATTGCTTCTTTTTCTGCTTTACGGTTGGCCATTTTCAATATTGACGAAACCCAAAGCGACTCCTTTAAAGGATTACCTACACCGGCAAATGCGCTTTTCATTTCCGGATTGGCATTGCTTGATGCGACAAGCTTTTCATGGCTTTTTGAAACCCCCGTGCTGATCATCATTACGGTTGTTTTTTCATTGTTATTGGTGGCTCCGGTTAGGCTTTTTGCTTTAAAATTTAAAAATTATGGCTGGAAGGAGAACAAAATCAGGTTTACTTTCCTTTTAATAGCGGTATTATTGATTGCAACCTTAAAGCTGATCGCAATTCCGCTGATTATACTTTTATATATTGCTTTATCGTTAGGGGTGCAATCCGTATCAAGAAAAGAAGCCTAAGTCTGCGTTGTTTGAAAATTTCTGAACCATATAATCGGATTTTAGTTTGTGCTGCATTATTCTGCAGCGTCCTCACACCTTCATGGGCGCAAAACTCGGTGTTGGCGACCGGTGAATGGCATAAGATTGAAATAGAAAAAACGGGGGTATACAAAATCGACTACTCCCTTTTGTCGAGCATGGGAATCGACCCCGCTAAAATTGATCCCGGCAAAATAAAAATCATGGGCAATGCGGGCGGCATGTTACCGCAAAGGAACGCAGCAGATAGGCCCATCGACTTGATTGAAAATTCAATTTTTGTTGCCGGGGCTGAAGATGGGAAATTCGATACGAACGATTACATATTGTTCTTTGCACAAGGAGCGGATCGAAGTAAATTTCTTCCACAGAAAAATATTTTTGAATACGAATTCAATCTATACGATGAGAAAAATTATTGCTTTCTCACCATCGGGGATACCAACGGTAAACGGATTTCCACTTCAGAAAACTTAAATACCTCCGCACCTCTTATTGATGAGTTCAATGATTTTTTCTTTTACGAACTTGACAAACACAATGAACTCACTTCCGGAAGGGAATGGTACGGAGAAAAATTTGATGCCACGTTGAGTCATTCTTACAAATTCAAAATGCCCAATATCATTGAAAACTCTTCCATTACTGTTGTCTCCGATGTGATGGCGCAATCCTTCTATGGTTCATCTTTCGCGGTACGAATGAACGGAACGCAAATCACCGATCAATATGTACTCCCCATCCTAAACCCGGCAGTTTATAGATATGCAACCAAGGGATATCATAAACGGGACACGATTGTGTTCTCAGCAAATACAGTTTCTGTTTCCGGTAAAACCGAACATGAAATAACATATGACTATACCAAGAGTCCATCTGGAAGATCCATCGGATACCTTGACTTCTTGCTTGTGAACACCATACGGAAACTAACACTCTACGATAACCAAACCCGGTTTCGTTCGGCCAAAAGCTTATTACAACCGACCAGTACTTTCAAAATTGAAAACCTGTCGTCAGTATCTACCCTTTGGGATATAACAAATCCTTATGAACCCAAAAAGCAAGCATTCACACTGACCAATGGTGTTGGATCCTTCACAACTGATACTGAAAATTTAAAGGAATATATCGTTTTCAATTCTTCATTTCTTGCTCCCAAATACATTGGCAAAATTGAAAACCAAAACCTTCGTGGAATTTCAACACCCAACCTTTTAATAATTTCGCACCCCGACTTTATAGAGGAAGCGAAACGGTTGGCAAGCCATCGCGAAAATCATGACGGGTTAACTACCGCAGTATTTTCGACCGAACAAGTATTCAATGAATTCTCATCAGGCCGACAAGATGTTACGGCCATTCGCGATTTGGCAAAACACCTGTATTCAAAATCACCAGGTCAGCTCAAAAATTTATTGTTGTTTGGAAAATGCTCTTACGATTATAAAGACCGATTGTTCTTCAAAACAAATTTTGTCCCTACCTATGAATCCCAGAATTCGTTGCATCCACTCGAAACCTATTCCTCTGATGACTATTTTGGTTTTCTGGAAGACCATGAGGGCAACTGGGGGGAAAGTCCACCGGAGTATCATACAATGGATATTGGTGTTGGAAGATTGCCAGTAAAAACCGCAGTCGAGGCAAAAAATATAGTGGATAAACTTATCCAATACGATACAGAACCCAGCCTGCTGGGCACTTGGAGAAACCAAATTACTTTTGTTGCCGAAGACAAAGATTTTAACATCCATCAAAGCCAGGCCAACCAACTTGCCAATCGGGTTGCCTCGTTGAACCCAACGATCAACAGCAAGAAAATTTTTGTTGATGCCTATGAACAAATCTCAAAACCCAGCGGGAGAGTTGCCCCCGGAGTCAATGAAGCAATATTGGAAACCCTGGATAGAGGCACCCTGATTGTAAACTATACCGGACATGGCACCGAAAAACAATGGGCCTATCAAAAGATATTCAATGACTTCACAATCGAAACCCTAACCAACAAAATTTATCCTTTGTTTATCACGGCTACTTGTGAATTTGGCAGACATGATGACCCATCACAAATATCAAGTGCTGAACTTGCAGTATTGAGAAAAAACAGTGGTGCTATTGGTATGGTCACAACAGCACGCCCGGTAAATTCCAGTACTAATTTTGAATTGAACAAAGCTTTTTACGATGCCTTATTTGAAAAGGAAAATGGTAAAGCAATAACATTGGGAGAAGTTTTCCGCAGAACAAAAAACAATAGTATCAGCGGGGTTTCCAATCGGAATTTTTCGTTGCTGGGTGACCCGTCTATGACCCTGGCTTTTCCAAAACTGAACGCACACATTTCGGAAATTAAAACAAAGAATGAATCCGATACTTTAAAAGCTTTGTCGACCGTGGTGGTGAAAGGGGCAATCATGGAAGGGGAAACAATAAAAACTGATTTCAAAGGAACGGTATATGCTACGTTGTTCGATAAAGAAACGGATTACACCACTCTTGGAACACAAACAGCCCCATTTACTTATAAAGCCAGAACAAGTGCTTTGTTTAGGGGAAAAGCTTCCGCAAACAATGGTGTTTTTGAATTTGAATTTATCGTCCCGAAAAATATTGCCTATCAAGTCGGGTCAGGAAAAATCAGCATCTATGCCGCAGATGAGGAGTCGGTAATGGATGCAGGTGGAGCGCGGGAAAATTTTGCCATCGGCAAAAGTGAACCGGGTTCAAATGCCGATAATCAATCACCTTTTATTGAGGCTTTCATGGGCGATGCTACTTTTGTAAACGGAGGGATCATCAACCCAAACTCCAACCTTGTCGTCAAAATTTCTGATGTAAGCGGGATCAACATCTCCAATTATGGAATCGGAAATAGCATAATCGCTACTCTGGACGATGACCAGATCTTTATTCTGAATGATTATTTTGAATCAGAAATTGATGATTTTACCACCGGATGGATCAACTACCCGCTGAAAGACCTTTCTCCCGGAAAACATCAGATTACCGTACGGGCATGGGATACTCACAATAACCCGGGGGAGGCGAGTGTGGATTTTATGGTTACAGATGGAAATGCGGTGGTTATTGAAACCTTTAGAAACCATCCGAATCCATTTAATGAACACACGCAATTGTTCTTTACGCATAATCGGCCGGGAGACGATTTACAAGCCTCGGTTACCATTCTGGATATTACCGGATCAGTGGTGCAAACTGCTGATTTTACCATTTATTCCAGCCCATATCGGGTGGATTTGTTGGAATTCAATGTGGATAACAACCCTGACAAAAAACAACCCGCTGGATTATACTTAGCACGCCTGCGTGTTCGTTCACTTACCAATGGCTCTAAAAATGAGCAGGTTACGAAACTTATTATAGTGAAATGATTATCTTTGAAGCCTTGTTTAGAATGAATCGGATGAAAGTAAAATTAGGTATAGCCTTTTTATTGGTGGGAGCGATGGTTGAACAAACCATGGCACAGCAATTCCTTACTGGCCAAGACACCACCTACCGGATAATCACAACTGCAGTTCCGTTCTTGCTAATAAGCCCGGATGCCCGGCATGCTGCATTGGGCGATGCAGGAGTTGCCACTTCTGCCGATGCAAATGCTGCCTACTGGAATGCTGCCAAGCTTGTTTTTATTGATAAAGATTATGGTGGTACGATTTCCTATACACCCTGGCTTGGAAAGATTATCAACGATATGTCAATCGCCTATCTTAGCGGATTTTATAGAATAAACAGGGAACAAGTAATTGCCACCTCTATGAAATATTTTGATTTAGGTGATATTTTCATTACTGAAGACGGAATAATGGGGACAACTTTTAACCCACGCGAATTCGCATTTGACTTCACCTATTCCCGAATGCTCACAGAGAATTTCAGTGTTGGATTAACAGGACGGTACATCCATTCCAATCTTACTGGTCAATACAGTACGAATGGAGGATCTGATGTAAAGCCTGCTAACAGCGTTGCTACGGATATTGGTGTGTTTTATACTACTGAACTTAAAACCACAAAACCGTCCACCCTTTCCCTTGGGGGATTTATTTCCAATATCGGTGCGAAGGTTTCATACTCAGATGCCAACAACAAAGACTTTTTGCCCACCAACCTTCGCCTGGGCGGTACTTTCCGTACTGAGGTTGACGCCTACAACTCCTTCACCTTCGTTCTTGATTTCAATAAACTTTTAGTACCAACAGTTGACAACGGTCAATCAATGCTGGCGGGAATGTTCAATTCTTTTACAGATGCTCCCGGTGGCTTTAAAGAAGAGATGCATGAAATAACGATGTCTTCAGGAATTGAATATTGGTACAGTGAAACCTTTGCCGCCCGGCTTGGATATTTTCTGGAAGCCAAAGATAAAGGAAACAGGCAGTATATGACCTTAGGTGTTGGTTTCCGCAAAAAATCGTTTGGCATTGATGTAGCATATCTTGTACCTACCAATGGGCGGGAGAACCCACTGGCAGAAACCATTCGTTTCACCTTACTATTCCAAGTCACAAAAGATCAACCGAAAGGTCTGCAGTCAGTTACTGAATAATGCTTGACAGAACGCTTGCCCCTCCTTTTCAAAATGATTATGCATTGCATTTACTGGCACCTCAAACGTTTCGGTTGAGGAATGGTGCCGTAACACATTTTATAAGGGGAGGCACGCAAGAAGTATTAAAAATTGAGCTGGTTTTTCCGGCTGGTCGCTGGTTTGAACCTTTGCCCGGGTTAGCCTATTTAACTTCAAACGTATTATCGAAAGGAACAACAAAAAATACAAGCAACCAGATTGCCGAGTATTTTGATTTCTATGGTGCGCACCTCGAAGTAGAAGCGGGATTTGATTTTGTGTCCCTATCCCTTTTTACATTAACGAACAATTTAGTACCAACACTTGAGTTATTACGGGAGTTAGTAACCTCCCCAATTTTCCCTGAAAAAGAAGTAGAGCAGTTTAAGGCTTCTTACATCCAAAACTTAAAGGTCAACAATCAAAAGACGAACTACCTGGCGTCCAAAGAAATCAGAAAGATGATTTTTGGGAACACGCATCCATATGGAGTGGAGGTGACTATTGAAGATGTTAAGCCCGTTAAAAACAATCAGTTTGCTGATTATCATAAAAAGCAATTTGTCAATCCGATTTGTTTTATCGCTGGAAGCTTTGGTCAGGAACAAATTGAATTCATCAACCAATCCATTGAGCAGATTACTGGCATTGATGCGTTGCCCCTCCATCTAGAAGAAAACAAAAGCACTCCTTTCCAAAGCAGGATTGAAAAGAAAGATAGCGTTCAAGCCTCGCTGCGGATGGGGAAAACAACCATCGGCCCTGAGCATGAAGACTGGCCTAAGACCATGTTTGTGAATCATTTGCTGGGCGGATATTTTGGTTCACGTTTAATGAAAAACATCCGTGAAGAAAAAGGGTTGACATACGGAATCTATTCGTCTATCAATGCATTGCAACACGAATGTATGCTTACTATCGGTGCTGATGTAAATAGTGAGAACCGGGAATTGGCTTTTGAAGAGATCAAAAAAGAAATTGTAAAATTACAAACCGAACCTGTTTCAGATATTGAACTAAAAACAGCAAGCGCACATTTTATTGGCGCATTGCAAGGTGATATTTCAACCCCTTTTGCACATGCAGAAAAGCAAAAGAATTTAATTTTAAAAAACCTCCCAGCGAACCATTATCAACAGCTTATTGACCAGGTGGCTGCAATGGATAATGAAACGGTATTACAAACTGCACAACAGTATTTTGATCCAGCTTCGTTTTTTGAAGTTGCCGTAGGCTAATCATTTTCAACAACTCTTTCTACACGCACACCGGCAGAAAGCATCCCGGAAAGGGTATCCATGCGCATGAATTGCGAAAGCTGAATTTTATAATCCCCGGCATAATTAAACTTATAATTTTCCAGCACGGGAAATTGATGATCGAAGATATCCCCCAGTCCACTCGACCCAAGTGGCTCACCTGACTTTTCATTAAAGAGAAAATTCGTGATCAATTTTTTCTCCAATTGCCCACCCAATGAATCTTGTAAGATAAACTGATAATACAGATTAGCTTTCGGGTAGTCTAATGAATTCCTGAAGTTGACTTTAATATTGTAAGATTGATTGTGGTCGGGGATACTGATTATAAATTCAGGATTTTCAGTGCTTATCCAACTCCGTTGTTCAAAATCAGTATTCTTTTCATAAATACGAGTAGAGTCGCATGCACTTACTGCCACACAAAAGAAAAGCACAATCAAAATTCTCATGCAGTACCCGATGGTTTGTTTCCTTTTTTTCTATTTCTGTTCCTGTTATTCGGTCGCTTTTTCTTCTTCTTATTTTGTCCCTGGAATTTTTTATCCATTCTTTCCAGGTCACTGTTTAGTGTGGCAATTGGCTCACGCTCTTTTACAATATCAACGTCAAGATTGGCCGGCTTCTTTCCAGCTTTGTTCAATTCGATAATCTCATTTACACGATCGACCGATAAAGGATACCAATTACTATCATCGCGAAAACCAAACCACATGATCTTTCGGAAGATGTCAGTTTTCTGCAATGACGCATCCCCCTTTTCTGTAGATAATGGCCGGTCAATTTTTGGAATATCCTTTAATGCTTCTGTATACGTTTCCAGTTCATAGTTCAAACAACACTTCAACCTTCCACATTGACCCGACAGCTTGCTTGGGTTCAACGAAAGGTTTTGATAGCGTGCAGCGCTGGTGGAAACATTTTTAAAATCACTCAACCATGTTGAACAACACAATTCGCGACCACATACACCGATCCCGCCAAGGCGGCCCGCTTCCTGCCGTAACGTAATCTGGCGCATCTCCACCCTGATTTTAAATTCTATTGCCAGGATTTTTATCAACTCACGAAAATCAACACGGTCTTCTGCTGAATAGAAAAAAATTGCTTTTGAATTATCGGCCTGATATTCAATATCCGAGAGCTTCATGCCTAATTTCATGTCCCTAATGATTTCGCGGGTTCGATATAAAGTGGGAAGTTCGCGCTTCTTCACCTCTTCGTATTTCTCAATGTCTTTTTGGTGCGCGATACGATAAATTTTCTTCAACTCATTATCGTTGGCAATTTTCTTTTTCTGCATCTGGAGCCGCACCAATTCACCTTGCATGGAGACATGTCCTAAATGGTGGCCATTTTGGATTTCCACCACGATGGCATCCCCTGTTGTCAGGTTGAGGTTATCCGTATTTCTAAAAAATTCTTTGCGACCATTTTTAAAACGAACCTCCACAACATCAAATGCATCCACCATTGGCATATCCATATTGGAGAGCCAATCGAACACATTCATCTTGTTACATCCACCTGTTTGGCATGCTCCGTTATTTTTACACCCTTTCACTTGTGTTCCAGTACCTGACCCACACGCACAACCCATGGCTACTATAGTTTAGTATTACTTCTGTCCTATTTCCAATAAATCAAGTCCGATGTCTTTTCTGGAAAATTGATCTTTCCACGACACTTGTTCAATTCCTTTGTATGCCCGATCGCGAGCATCTTTCAAATTTACTCCTATTCCTGTGATTGCCAACACGCGCCCTCCATCGGTTACTACCTTTTCATTTTCCGGCTTTGTGCCGGCATGGAATACAAAAGCCTCGGAAACTTTATCCAGCCCTTCAATAGGATTTCCTTTCTCATAGTTTTCCGGATATCCACCTGATACTTTTACGACTGTCACAGCACATGAACTGTCGACTTCGAGTTGATTGGTTGTTAGATTTCCTTTCGCTGTAGCCGCAAATAATTCCAACAAATCGGATTTTAACCTTGGCAAAACAACCTGTGTTTCCGGATCACCCATGCGCACATTGTATTCAATGACAAAGGGTTTTCCTTTTACATTCATGAGTCCGATAAAAAGAAAACCTTTAAAAGGAATCTGATCTTTCTTTAATCCTTCAATCGTGGGAATCACTACCTCTTTTTCAACGCGCTCCATAAATTCCTTATCGGCAAAAATTACAGGAGAAACCGCTCCCATACCTCCAGTGTTCAAACCAATATCGCCATCGCCAATCCGTTTGTAATCTTTCGCTTCCGGCAAGATCACATAGCCATCACCATCGGTCAATACAAAAACCGATAATTCGATTCCATCCAAATACTCCTCCACTAAAACACTGGCGCTTGCATCACCGAATTTTTTATCAACCAACATTTCCCGAAAAGAAAAATAGGCTTCTTCATACGCATGTGCGATGATGACACCCTTGCCAGCCGCCAGCCCATCCGCTTTTAAGACTACAGGGGTGTCACATTTTGAAATGTACTCAACACCTTCCTCCAGATCATTTGCTGTAAATGTTTTGGCCTTGGCGGTTGGAATATTATGCCGAACCATAAATTTCTTTGAGAAGTCTTTACTTCCTTCCAGTTGCGCCCCCAATTTTCCAGGGCCCACCATCAAAATATTTTTTAGCTTTTCGTCTGATTCAAAGTAATCACGAATTCCCTTGACCAAGGGCACTTCAGGCCCAACCACAACCAAATCAATTTGATGCTCTAGACAAAATTCCCCGAGCTTTTCGAAATCATCAACTGCAATGGCCACATTTTGTCCGCATAGGGCAGTACCCGCATTGCCCGGAGCAATGAAAAGTTCGTCACATTTTTCGCTTTGCTTGATTTTCCAGGCAAAGGCATGTTCCCTTCCTCCATTTCCTATTATAAGTACCTTCATCTTCATTGATAAAAATCAAAGATAAAGATAATGTTGCAGGGAGACATAATTAAAGTAGCCTCAAATAAAAAAGGGCTGGATAACCAGCCCTCTCTACATTTAAATTATTTAATTATTTGTCTTTACACTAATTGGCGTATTCTGATAAGAATTTGATCCGCATCAAGCGAAGTTCATCTTCTGAATAGTCTTCATTCGACTCATCATTCAGCGCATCTTCTATGCTGTCGGTTTCTGCATTCAGAAAATAATTAAAAATATCATCTTGCTTATTCTCATCGATGATTTCATCAATATAATAGTCAAGGTTTAACTTGGTTCCTGAAAAGCAAATATTTTCAATCTCGGTGAGAAGGTCATCAAACGAAATTGCTTTTGCTTCCGCGATCTCATCCAAATCAACTTTCCGGTCAATCTGTTGAATAATAAATATTTTGATTTTCGACTTATTGACGGATGACTTCACCACCACATCCGTAGCGGTTTCAATATCATTTTCATCAATGTATTTCTCGATCATAGCCAAAAATTCCTTTCCGAATTTGTTGACCTTGCCCATTCCCACGCCATTCACCGAAGCCAATTCATCTTTGGTGGTAGGATAGGTGGTCGCCATCTCTTCAAGGGAAGGGTCCTGAAAAATCACATATGGAGGTAGATCTTTCTCTTTGGCCATTTTTTTCCGAAGTGCCTTCAGCATATCGAAAAGTTTTTCATCGTATGCCTTTGTCAGCGGAGCTCTGTCCGGTGAGTCTTCTTCTTCATCAATTGCCGTAGTGAAATCATGATCGCGCGCCAACTCAATTGGATAAGGATTCTCCAGAAACTCCCGACCACGTTTTGTGATTTTTAATACGCCTATATTATCAATGTCCTTTTCCAGCAATTGGAAAATCAAAGTCTGGCGAATGACCGCTTTCCAGAAATCTGCATCCTCATCGCTTCCTTGTCCAAAAATACCTAAATCAAAATGGCTATAGCTCTTGATGTATTCATCTTCAACACCCATCAACACATTGACAAGGTGGCTGAGTTGGAAACGCTCAGCAGTCTGTTTAACAGCTGTTAAAACTTTCAACACATATTCTTCGCCATCGAAACGTTCACGCGGATGTACACAGTTGTCGCACATGCCACAATTGTTTTCCATATATTCTTCGCCAAAATAATGGAGCAATTGTTTTCTTCTGCACACGGGTGACTCTGCATAGAATTCCATTTCCTGCAAAAGGATGCGTGCATTCTCGCGCTCTTGTACAGGCTTATCTTTATTGAACTTTTCAAGCTTACTTAAATCGTTGTGACTATAGAACATTAAACAATGCCCTTCCAGACCATCTCTTCCCGAACGACCAGTTTCCTGATAATATCCTTCCAAGGATTTTGGCACATCGTAGTGAATCACAAACCGCACATCGGGTTTATCAATCCCCATTCCGAAAGCAATAGTTGCTACAATAATATCAACATCTTCATTCAGGAAGCCATCTTGATTATTCATCCGGACATCTGGCTCCAATCCCGCATGGTAAGGGGCTGCCTTAAATCCGTTTACATTCAACAGGTTGGCAATCTCTTCTACTTTTTTTCTGCTTAAGCAATAGATGATGCCTGACTTCCCTTTGTTTTCTTTTAAGAATTTTATGAGCTGCTTTTTGGTCTCTTTCTTCGGGCGAACTTCATAGTATAAGTTCTTGCGGTTAAAAGAAGAAAGGAAAACATCAGCTTGTTCCATTTGGAGATTCTTTTGAATATCCAACTGTACCTTTGGTGTTGCTGTTGCTGTTAAGGCAATTACCGGAAGGTTGCCAATATTTTGGATCATCGTTTTGATACGTCTGTATTCAGGTCGGAAATCATGTCCCCATTCTGAAATACAGTGTGCTTCATCAATTGCTACAAAGGATACATTGACCTTCTTTAAAAACTCAATGGTTTCTTCTTTGTTCAATGATTCAGGCGCTACATACAACAGTTTTACTTCGCCTTCAATACAGCTTTTCTTAAGCTTTGTAATTTCGCCTTTGCTCAATGTTGAATTCAGGAAGCGTGCATTTACGCCATAGGCATTTAATTGATCTACCTGGTTTTTCATCAAGGCGATCAACGGTGATATAACAATCGCCAATCCTTCACCCATCATCGCAGGCAACTGATAGCATAAGGACTTTCCAGCCCCGGTCGGCATGATCACAAACGTGTTATTACCGGATAATAAATTTCGGATTATCTCTTCTTGCGCACCTCTAAATTGACTGTAGCCAAAAACTTCTTTAAGTTTTAGCTTTAGATCATCTTTCTCTTCAACCAACATCATTCCCATCTAAATAAATTGTATTTATGAATTTTTGCTTCTTTACAAAGCTACTTTTGCTCTTGCATTGAATTTAGTGAAAAATCTAAAAAAAATTGCACAGGATGGATTAATAAATTAATCCGATCCATTTCAACGTTGCTTTGATATTTCTGTTGCCTGTTAATAAAATAATTCGGCTTCCATTCTTTTTCATGACAAGATTTCAAACGATTGTTATACCAGGCACATCCCCTCCCATTTAAATTGGATTTTTGAATCCATCAATACAGGCTTTAAACGCATTGTATCAATCCCAATTTCTCGACAGCGTTTACTTGACCCCAATTGGGTACAGTTTCCTTTTGCAGATAATTAAATTACCCAACTAGAACGGGAATATTTCGGTATTTTACTTGAGCGGTCGGTTCCGGGAGGAAAAAATGGCTTTTCCCGGAAAGCCTTACATTCACTTATCGGAAAAAAATCAATCAATACCTTTCTACTTTGCATGAAAATAAAGTAAGATGTGTGTTTATTTGTGAAATTACTGCGCTGATCTTAACAAAAGGTGCTTTTAAAATTTAGTTACCTCAGAAAGAGGCATCATCCGAAATTTGATCAATGAACAAAGATTTATATGTGGTTTTGATGGCTGGTGGAGCCGGGGTTCGCTTTTGGCCTTTTAGCCGTAACCAAAAACCCAAGCAGTTTTTAGATGTGCTGGGAACAGGCAAAACCCTCCTTCAGTCAACTTTTGAGCGTTTTCTTCCCATTTGCCTTCCGGAAAATATCTATGTTGTTACCCATGAGCAACACACCGAAATTGTAAAGGAACAATTGCCACAGCTTGCCGATGACCAAATCTTAAGCGAGCCCATGCGCAAAAATACCGCTCCATGCATTGCGTATGCCAGTTTCAAGATTGCGCAGAAAAATAAGAATGCAGTGATTATCGTGAGCCCTTCTGACCATTTGATCTTAAAAGAGGATGCATTTCTTACCGTAATTTCAAATGCTGCTGTTGAGGCGGCTGATCAAAAGAAATTGATAACGCTGGGAATTGCCCCAACCCGGCCTGAAACAGGGTATGGCTATATTCAATTCCATCAGGAAAACAGTTTTATCAAGCGCGTAAAGACCTTTACCGAAAAGCCCGAGCTTGCCCTGGCCAAAACTTTTGTAGAGAGCGGTGATTTTGTTTGGAATGGAGGAATCTTTATTTGGGGGGTGAAGGCAATCATAGATGCTTTTGAAAAACACCTTCCGGAAATGGCCGAAGTATTTGACGAGTTGATCAGTGGCGATCCGGCAAAAGAAAAGGAAGCATTGGCGGCTACTTACTCACAATGCAAAAGCATCTCTGTCGATTATGGCATTCTCGAAAAAGCCGACAATGTGTACGTCTGCCTGGGGGAATACAGCTGGTCTGATTTGGGCTCCTGGAGTTCCATCCATGAAATTTCAAAAAAGGATGAACACGAAAATGTTATTGATGCGAATGCGTTGACTTACGACACACACAACTCGATCATTAAAGGATCACCGGATAAGCTGATTGTTGTGGATGGATTGGACGGTTATCTCGTTGCCGAATTCGACAATGTGTTTATTGTTTGCAAAAAGGACAATGAAAGCACGTTTCGAAAATATGTCAGCGAAGTGAAGACGAAGCCGAATGCGGACAAGTTTTTATAGACCCTTCATCCGCTGCCGCAACGTTTCATAAATAGCGACCCCGGCAGCCACTGATACATTCAAGGATTCGATTTTTCCGTTGATGGGAATTTTGGCCAGCACATCCGATTCGCGCAGTAGATTTTCAGAAATGCCATCTTCTTCCGAACCCATCACCAAAGCAATTGGTCCGGCCAGTGGCACATCATACAATACTTGTTCTGCGTGTTCGGTACACGCTACTATTTGAACTCCACTATTTTTAAGTAGTGTAATCGTCTTCTTTAAATCTTTCTCCCGACAAATCGGCAAATGGTTTAACGCCCCCGCGGAAGTCTTCATGGAATCAGCAGTAATGGGTGCGCTCCCTTTATCAGGAATAATAATCCCGTCAAGGCCAGCGCATTCAGCAGTACGAACAATGGCGCCAAAATTCCGGACATCGGTCAACCGATCGAGGATCAAAAAGAAAGGCTCCTTTCCCGCACTAAATACCTGATCGATTAGATTCTCCAACGATGCAAACGCTACAGCAGAGAAAAAACAAATGACGCCCTGGTGGTTTTTGGAAGAATACTGATTGAGCTTCTCTTTTGGAACGAACGTAAGCGGAATGTCCTTTTCCCTTGCCAAGGCGGTGAGTTCCTTAATAAGGTCATTGTTCAGACCCTTTTGAATGGCGATTTTGTCAATTCCCCTTCCGGATATAATGGCCTCCATTACTGCCCGTGTACCGAAGATGATGTCCTTCTTTTCCATGAAAAATTTTCAGCAAAGGAAGTTGATTCGCAAGGGAATAAAAAACGAACAGCTTAGAATCTGGCTTTCCGCCATAAATCCACAATTTCGTACCAGTCCAGTTGATAATCTTTGTTACGGATCAACACATAATTATCAGGATCAAAAACGGTAGGAGACCGAACGAAGGTAAAGGTCAATTCATATTGGGGGGTTTTGTACTCCCACACTTCGCGATCACTAAACTTGAAAACAGTAGAGGGAAGCCCCAAAATAACAAAGACCATCCCACGATCTGTTTTCCAACCCTCCTTATACGAAGTAAAGTATCGGTTTGCCAACTCTACATTCGTGAAGTAGCTGCGCATGAAATTTTTTGCACGTTCCTTATTTCCTGTTATGCTCAGGATAACTTTATCAAATGCTTGCTTATCACCATTGGCATCAATCAGCTTCTGGTATTCCTGCTTGGTGCAGATGTATTGAATCGGGCCAATCAGATTTTGAACACTTCTGTATTTCGGATAATCATCTTCCAACCGAAATGCAAGACCATTCATGGATGAAGTGTCCTTTTGAATGAGGTACAGACCATCATTTTTTAATGCCACCGGTTCGTTTGCATTCATTGTAAAAGTTGAATCCGGGGCCATCCCAGCAGAAACCTGCGCGAGGCTTTCTGAAAAGGGTGGTGCCGCGGGAGGGAAATCCCTGCTGTAATAGAAAACTGTAGCCATACTGTTCGAGTCGCCTTTAATCGAAATTGCTGCATCCCCTATTACATAGGACTTCAATATCGGGGCATTGTTAGTGCTCACGGAAAAATCAGTGGGATGGTTTGGGCTTAAGTATTTATAAAAATACCAGGCTAATTTTTCTTGGGGATAAACTACCCTGGCTATCAAAAAATTCTGAATCGAATCTTTCGGAAAATAAATTTGACCTTCTCGTTTATGCACAGGGGTTTGGAGAACCTTTCCATCTTCATCACGAATGGTATTTCTGGTTTCCCATACAATTGCAAAGGTATTGCCCTGAATAGTTGTATCTACAACATCCAAAGCATAAAACACTTTCCATCCATCAGGCTCCCGCACAACTTTCCAATCGAATGTGAAAGGCATCGAAGGATTATATAAGTAATTATAATTTACATTTTGAAGCTCCTGTGCCGTGGCCGGAAGAAAGATAAAACTTAAAAAAAGTAGTTGGATGTATCGCATGTGTAAAAAGCTCCTTGAAAAATAAGCATGTTTAGTCAAATTGTAGTGCACAAAAGTTATTTTTGCCGCTCAACGAGCATTTTAATGAGCAAAATTTATACCACGGAAATAACTTCTGAGGAAATCCAGTCGGACAACCCCATTCACCAACGGCTTACAAAGGCCTATGTTGTGGCAGAAGAATTTGTTTCCGGCAATTTATTGGAAATAGGTTGTGGAGAGGGGCGCGGATTTAGTTATTTAAAACCCTTTATTTCGGAATACACTGCCGTAGATAAAATTGAATCCGCAATCCTCAAACTTCAGCAAAAACATCCGGAAGGAAAATTCATCCGCATGGACATTCCCCCTCTTCACCATCTGGAGGACAACACCTATGATAGCATTGTCAGCTTTCAGGTGATTGAACACATTGAAGATGATGAATTTTTTCTAAAGGAAATATACCGTGTTTTAAAACCGGGTGGCATTGCATTGCTTACAACACCTAATCGCAAAATGTCGCTTTCGCGGAATCCGTGGCACATTCGTGAATATCTGCCAACTGAACTTGAAAAAATCGCTGCCACTATTTTTCCAATTGTTGAATTGAAAGGCATTACCGGCAATGAAAAAGTAATGACCTACTATGAGCAAAATAAAAAGTCGGTAGAACGGATTACACGTTGGGATTTTCTGAATTTACAATATCGCTTGCCTTCCGCTTTGTTAAGAATCCCTTATGATGTATTAAATCGGCTCAACCGCAACAAACTACAGCAAAGTGATGATGGGCTTGTAAAAAGTATTCACCACAGCGACTATATTGTTGTAGATAATGCAGAAAATGCCCTTGATCTGCTGCTAATCGTACGGAAATAGGCGTTCTGGTAGCATTACGCTACGTTAGTTTTTACAGTATTTAGCCATTTTCAGGTGATTAGTATTTAATAACTTTGCCATAGATCAAATTCTATCCCTATTACAATGCGAATACTTTCAAGCTGTCTTTTGGTTGTCTTTTCAAGTCTGGGCGTTTTGGCACAGCAATCGGATTCACTCATGCAGGTTCAATGGGAATCCGCATTAAAAAAGTTAAAAGACGGAAATGGACGTGATGCCAATGTGCAATTCACACAACTCATCAATTCTAATTTTTCAAATAAGGAAGTATTTGTAAAACGTGGTATAACCTATTACGATCAGCAGGATTATCAAAAGGCGAAAAGTGATTTTGATGATGCGGTAAAAGCACGGATTAACACTGCCGAACTTTTTGAGTACCGTGGAAATACCAAATATAATCTTGATGATTATCAAGGCGGTGCTACTGACTTGGAAAAAGCCGTAAGCATGGGTGCGGAAAAATTTGAAACATTTGTGAACCTCGGCAACTCAAAATTCAGAATGGAAAATTACCGGGAAGCTATTTCGAATTATGACAAAGCAGTAAGTCGTGGAAAAGCAGATGCCGTACTCTACAACAACCGTGGGAAAGCAAAATTCATTTTAAAAGATTATCCGGGCTCTATACTGGATTTTGACAAAGCTTTAGAACTGAAACCGGGATATGAAAAAGCAATTGAAAATCGGGCGGAAGCACGCTACATTACAAAAGACTGGAAAGGAGCGGTTGCAGATTTCGAACAAATGCTTGCCTCAGGACGTGCAGATGTTGAAATCTATCAGAAAGTTGGGACCGCAAAATATTTATTGAACGACTATGAAGGTGCTGCTACCGCATTAACCAAAGTCATTCAAAAGGGTGTAAAAGACAAAGAGGTTTTCAGAATGCACGGACTAAGCCTTGCCCAAAAAGGTGAATGTACTGAATCATCAAAAAGTCTGGCCGCTGCTGTTTCGATGGGCTTAACCGATAAAGATGTGTTTGCTCACTTAGGAAGCTGCCAATACAAAGCCGGTGAAAATGCTCCCGCCATTGAATCCTTAAGTCGGGCGATCAGCATGGGTGTTGCTTCCAAGGAAGTTTACTTGTATAAAGGCCAGGCCGAGTATGCACAGAAAGATTTTGACAACGCCAGCAAGGATTTGGAAAAAGCAGTAAGCCTTGGTGCGAAGGATTATGATGCCTTCAAAAATTTAGGCGACATGCAATTCCTGAAAAAGAATTATCCCAGTGCCATCAAGTATTACGATGACGCAATCGCTATCTCCGCCAAGGATGCCGTTGTTTTTAACAACAGAGGAAAAGCAAAACTCAATCAAGGTGAAACCCAACCGGCCATTGCCGACTTTGATAAAGCACTCGCATTAAATCCGGATTATGCAAAAGCGAGTATCAACCGCGGAACAGCAAAATATACGTTGCGTGATTATGAAGGTACAGCTGCCGACCTAACGAAAGGTATTGTAAGCGAAACCGCAACACCAGAAGTTTTGACCATGCTTGGTATTTCGCAATACAACAACAACCAAAAAGATATCGCGCAGGCCTATTTGGAAAAAGCCATGAATGCGGGATCCAAAGAAGGAAAGGTTGCCCTATACCTTGGCTATATCCGATTTGATAGAGGAGACTTCAAAGGTGCTTATGAAGCATTTATACAAGCCGAAACCAATGGCGAGAAAGAAGATGATTTGTATATGAAAAGAGGAAAGGCTTCTTTTCAACTCAAGAATTATCCGGCCACAATTATTGATTTAGAAAAAATTGTACAAAAAGATAAGGGTGATTTAACCACCTACGAAAATCTTGGATTGGCGTATATCCTTACTGATAAAGAAGCCGAAGCGATTCCATCATTGGAAAAAGCAGCAACATTGGGAAGCAAAAATAAAGACATTTATTACCGGTTAGGTAACGCAAAGTTCAAAGCCAACAATTTCACTGCGGCCATTGAAGCGTATGACAAAGCCATTACATTGGGCGCGAGTGACGAAGTGATCTTTAATAATCGCGGTAAGGCAAAATTCAACGCAGGTCTTGTAAAAGAATCGATAGAAGATTATGATCGCGCTATTGGCATTAAAAAAGATTATACTACTGCCCTTTCAAATCGTGCTGCTGCGCGATATCAACTAATGGATTATCCAGGTACCATTGCCGACTTGTCCATCGTATCTGCGAGAGGTGCCGCTACCGCTGCTGAACAAGGGATGTTGGGAATTTCTAAATTTAAAATCAAAGAATATGCAGGCGCCATTACTGCATTGAGCAGTGCCCTTGAACAAGGAAACAATGAGCCCGCTGTTTTTGCGGCACGCGGCAGCTCCCTTTACGAAACCAAAGAGTATGAAAAAGCAATCCCCGATTTAACAAAAGCAATTGATGGTGGTATGGCCGATGCTACCGTACTCTTTCACAGAGGCGCTTCCAATTATAATCTAAAAAATTATCCTGCTGCCAACACTGACCTTGATAAAGCCATCAATGCTGGAATAAAAGATGCACTGGCCTTTGATATGCGTGGGTATTGCCGATACGAAGCGAAGAAGTACGATGGGGCAATTTCTGATTTTAATGAGGCGGTCGAAATGGATCCTAAATTATCAATTGCTTTTTATCATCGGGGTGATGCAAAATTTGTGACCAACAATCTTCCGGGAGCAATTGAAGATTATACCCAAGCCAACAACCTGGGATTTACCGATCCGACTTTATACAACAACAGAGGAAAAGCATACGCGAAACAAGAAAATTATCCGGCAGCGATTGCCGATTATGGTCGCGCGATTGGAAAAAAAGTCGATTACTCGAAAGCCTATCAAAACAGAGGTGAGGTTTACATAATCCAAAAAGATTATGAGAATGCAGTGAAAGATTTCCGTATGGTAGAAAGGCTTACCGAAAAACCGGGACCAGAACTTTATCGCATGTTGGGCAATGCCTATTATGATATGGGAAAATACCCGGTTGCCCTTGATTACTTTGATAAACTTATTGCTGCCGGTGAAATTGATAAGGACACGTATTACAGACGCGGCTTTATTCAATTGGAAATGGAAGACTTCACACCTGCATTGAAAGATTTTGAAAGCGCGATTAAAGCAGGTGAAAAAACTGTACCCCTTTACATGGCCCAATCGCGCGCCTATCTCGGAGTAGGTGATACCAAATCCGCAATCTCCGCTTTGAACAATGCAACCACTCTCGATCCTTCGTATGTTGATGCCATGTATAATCGCGCCATCATCAAAGAAGACCTTGGCGACTTTGAAGGAGCATTGCTCGATTACAACAAATTGATTCAAACAAATAAAGAAGATGCAATGGCCTACTACAACCGCTCCACCTGCCGGGCAGAACTGGGAGATCCCGGAGCCGGAATTTCAGATTTGGATGAGGCCATCCGTATTCAACCAAAAAATGCTTCCTTCTACAAACAGCGCGGTAATTTTTACTATCAATTGGAAGAAAAAGACAAAGCATGTTTTGATTGGCGTAGAGCGGTTGAGTTTGGTGATGCAAAAGCAAGATTCCAGATTGACCAATATTGTAAGTAGATGAATTCCAAATCACTTCTGTTTTTAATCGTGCTCGCGCTTGGCAGTTCGTGCCATTCTTATAAAGAATACGACAAAGAGTCCTTCCCTACTTACACCTGGAAATCCGGACAAGAAATTATTTTTCGGCCAACGATTGAAGATGTCGGTAAGACCTATTCAATGTCACTAGGGATTCGACATATTTTTGGCTTCGAGGCAAGCAGTATAAATGTTTCCGTAAAAGTGATTTCACCGAGTGGGAAAGAAAAATCTAAAAATTATGAACTTCAAATTCGTGATAAGAACAACGAATACATAGCAAGTTGTGGAGGCGATCTATGTGATCTCGAAACAGTAGTTGACGAAAATATTTCGTTTGATGAACCCGGTGAGTTCACATTTGTGATTACCCATGGTCACCCTGGTATGAAAATAGCTGGTATTATGGAGCTGGGTTTAATACTCGATGGGAATGACTGATCAGTCTTGCTCCTCATTGCTCAATGATTTCAACACCCACTGAATCATCTCCACTTCATCAACAATCGACCAGGAGTGTGGATGGCGCATCCCATGCTTCGGTAACCAGGTTGTTTTGTAGTCATAAATTCAGCTTGTTCATTTCCTGAAAGCACTCCACAACGCTGCCGTCAAGCCCGTAAAAGGACAATTTTCATTATATTTGATATATTAAATCGCCATTAAGATAATCCTGATTATTTCCCCGCTGAGGCGGGATAAGCATCTGACCACGAACAAAATTTATTAACAGATGAATTTAAATTCTTTAATAAGCGGGAAGCATAATGACTTCATTAACCTGTGCAGACAACATAGGGTTAGTAAAATCTATGCTTTTGGGTCTTCTATAACCGACCATTTCGACCCTGTTAATAGTGACATTGACGTGATAGTGGATTTAGATATCAAAGATCCAATAGAATACGGAGAAGCACTTCTTTCGCTTTGGGACAATTTGGAGATTTTTTTTGAAAGGAAAGTAGACTTGTTAACCGAGGACTCATTAACCAATCCTTACCTAAGAAAAAGCATTGAGTCTACAAAAAAATTGATCTATGACGGACAAGTAGAAAAAGTATTTTTCTGACGTTTTAATTTCGATAGATCATATTTTATCTTTTGCAAATGATTTAAAATCGTTTGACCAATACAAATAGACTGATTCATTCCTACGACAACGTTGACGACAGAATAATTTGGACAATCATAAGACGACATCTTATTCCGCTGAAAGAAGAGGTCGAGAAAACGATCAGTTGAAATGGTAATGGCCCGGTTCCAGATTGATCATTTTATTGAAGGGATTTCAACACCCATTGAATCATCTCCACTTCATCAACAATCGACCAGGAGTGTGGATGGCGCATCCCATTGCTTCGGTAACCAGGTTGTTTCGCTGTCATAAATTCAGCTTGTTCATTTCCTGAAAGCAAAAGCCTGCTGATCAATTCAGATGCTTCAAGTGCATTCGAATCAAAAAGGCTTCGTCTTCGATTATTTAATTGCCACTCCACATCGATATCGTGATAAACACGTACCGGAATAGTTGTTAAAAATTTCTCATTTCCGGGTTCATTTAATTGTCTATTGAAAGGAGTTAATGCATTGTACCGCTCCGGGTTCTTTGCGGGATCTCCAATCTCTTTCATCATGATGGTAGAAATAAAATTCGCTTCGCCTACACCCGCTTCAGAAAAATTTTTGACTTTCTCACGTTCAAAATAGTCCCAAATCGCAAATAAATCGACCGGTGAATCAACAGCGAATACAGCTTGCGGAATAATTGGGGCCTCTTCTTTTTTCTCATGACAATATCCGGCATACCGTAAACTA
>JBGTGG010000013.1:0-23493 GCA_041746855.1 Cyclobacteriaceae bacterium
CTTTTCCATCAATGGTGCTCCCGGGACCAAGCGGATGTTTCCAACTTGCGCCAACCACCCAGCTCCACCATTGAGAATAGTCATGTAGCGACACCGCAGCATTCGGAGGGGTAAACACAAGCGAACCAGGTTGAAGGTCTTTATCAGCCGGTTTGGGTGTTCCCGCCGGCAACAATTTTTTCATTTCCTCCCAGTCAACTGGTCTTTCTGCTAAGGTCACATAATTCGTTGCTTTTACGAATGCAGCATATTGAGCATTTGTTACCTCCGTTTCATCCATCCAAAAACCATTTACCTTCACAGGGCGTGCAGGTTGTGCATCGTTGGTGCTACTTTGTTCTTTAGCACCCATAATAAATTCTCCTCCCGGTATCCATACCATCCCATCTTGGTTTGTTGTGGACGGCTCGTTGACCGCTGCCTGACTTGGAGGCTTACCCGTTTCTTTGCATTGAACCAACACAAAAAAAACTATAGGCCAAAAAACTATAGACCATTTGACATTTGAAATCTTCATCATTCAATAAATAACGGAATTTAAGCACAGCGATAAAATTATCAACATGAGATAATTCACTAACTGTAAAACAATCTCACTACTTTTGGGTTCCTAAAGAAAAAATTATCAAAAAGTTTGATATTCCTGTATACTACCGGTCATCGATTACCGGAAAAATAAAAGAACTTCGCAGGGCACGTGATCCGCGCAAGCAGGATTTTACGCCCACTGTTTTGGATTTTGGACCTGTTGTATTTTTTATCGCGCGCCACTTCGGTTTTTGTTATGGAGTAGAAAACGCTATTGAAATCAGTTATAAAGCATTGGAAGAAAACCCCGATAAACGTGTGTTCCTCCTTAGCCAGATGATCCACAACCAGGAAGTCAACAACGATCTTCAGCAACGCGGTATAAAATTTATCATGGATACCGATGGGACACAGTTTATTCCGTGGGATGAAATCAAAAGTGACGATGTTGTAATCATTCCAGCCTTTGGAACCACCCGGGAAATTGAAGAACTGCTCCTAGACAAAGGTGTTGAGGTTCAACAGTACAACACTACGTGCCCGTTTGTTGAAAAAGTTTGGAACCGTGCGGGTAAAATGGCAAAAGAAAAATTCACCACCATCCTTCATGGAAAACCCAACCATGAAGAAACCCGTGCAACTTTTTCACACAGTGCAAGCGAGGGCCCTGCCATTATTGTTCAGGATATTGAAGACGCAAAAAAACTTGGGCAGTATATTACAGGAGAAACCGATCCTAAAAACTTTCATGAAGAATTTGCCTGGAAATTTTCAGAAGGATTTGATCCTTCAAAAGACCTGGTGAAAGTTGGGGTGGTTAATCAGACCACAATGTTAGCAACCGAAACACAAGCGATAGCCGACTACTTTAAAAAACTAATGATTACCAAGTATGGTGTTGAAAACATTTCCGAACATTTTGCGGATACAAAAGATACGTTGTGTTATGCAACCAACGACAATCAGGATGCAACGTATGAACTCCTCGAAACAGATGCGGATTTAGCCGTAGTTGTTGGCGGGTACAATAGTTCAAACACTTCCCACATTGTTGAATTATGTGAGCGCAAGTTTCCAACCTATTTTATCAATTCTGAAAAAGAAATTCCTGGAGCGAATACAATCCGGCATTTCAATTATCATAAAAAAGAAATGCTCACCACAGAAAATTTCTTACCCTCAAAAGATCCTGTAAAAATTGTTTTAACGAGCGGGGCTTCTTGTCCTGATACGGTGGTGGATAGGGTGATGGAAAAGATTTTGAGTTTTTATCCAACGTCCAAATCCATCGATCAGTTAGTTGATGAATTTACCCCCTGAAACATTTTCCGCCAATCAAATTTTTCGTGGGATATTCTTCATATGATGATTGAAAGAACCACGAATCTGGTTTCCGTTTTTGTGGACGCCATCTTTCACAATCCATTTGCCCTTCACAATCGTTCCTAAATTTGTGGAAGCATTAGCAGTATATACAATGGTAGCCATCAGGTTTTCGGGTGCGGAATTTTCCAGTAATGGATCAGATGCTTTCATCACTACGGCATCAAACGATTGCCCAATCAAAAAAGATTTATCGGTTGAAATTCCCATCGCTCTCCTTCCGGATTGAACAGATTCACTGACCAAATAGCCTCCTGCATTTCCTGAAATTGTGCTCCGCAAATTTGTAATCAATCGTTGGCGATAATCAATCATTCTAAACTCTTCAAATGGATTCAATCCGATATGACTATCTGTTCCGATACTCCACCTTCCTCCCATTTTCACATATTCTTTCATTCGAAAAATGCCATCGCCTAAGTTTCCTTCCGTGGAAGGACATAGCACTACATTCGCACCTGACTTCGCAAGATGCTCCAACTCCGAATCATCCAAATGTGTGGAGTGTACCAAATGAAAATTTGAGTTGACGGGTAAATTTTCCACCAACCATTGCATGGGGCGTTGCGCACAATGCGCTAGACAATCGGCAACTTCTTTCTTTTGTTCAGAAACATGAATGTGAAAAGGAAGTTCAGCCGGACCTTGTTGATACGTTGTTTTTATATCCTCCAAATTAACCGCACGCAAAGAGTGCACGCTAAATCCCAACGATGCATTTTCATAATTCTTGATTACATGCGAAGACGCATCCAATAGCTTAAAATAATCATCTGTTGATTTTGAAATAAATCTACGTTGCCGTGGTTGAGGATCAAGACCGAAGCCACCCTTTTGATAAAACACCGGAACGAGTGTAATTTTTATTCCAGCGGTTTTCGCTGCACATGTTAAGCGCTCACCCATCTCTGCCAAATTCGAATAGGGTTTTCCTTCTTTGTCGTGATGGAGGTAATGAAACTCGGCCACTTGCGTATATCCGTGTCGGAGCATTTCTGCATACAGCATCGAAGCAATTGATTCCACTTCATCCGGGTTCATGCTCAATGCACATTGATACATGGCCTCCCTCCATGTCCAGAAGTCATCATTAATTCCTTCCGGATGCACCTCTGCCATACCCGCCATGGCAAATTGAAAGGCATGCGAATGTGCATTTTGAAATCCTGGTAAAGCAAAACCTTCAACGGCTTCAACCGCTATGGCTTCTTTCGGTGCTTCTCTTGACAAGTATTGGATCAATCCCTTTTCATCCACGCCAACATACGCGGGCATCAACCATTGATTTGTTTGCCATAGTGCTTTGAAAGAATAGTATTGCATTTTGTTAATTTAACTTCAATTGCCCGGTCAATGCCTCAAAAACTTTTATTAACTCCGTTCTCATCTTCCCCGCTCTCTCCTCATCATATTTCGTTTCAGAATCATCCATGTACTTCACCTTTGTCATCTCCAATTGCAGGGCATATTGGTTTTCAGTTGGCTTTCCAAAAGTGCGTGTAATATAACCACCTTTAAAAGGATGGTTGTGCGCAATCGTATATGCTGAATGTTCGAAAACAGACAAGGTAGTTTCAATCAACCCCGGAGAAGCGCTCGTAGCATCCGCATCCCCAAGAATTAAATCCGGAAATTTATCAGGCTGAATTGTTTTCACAACCTGTCGTATGGAATGACAATCCCAAAGCAAAACATTCCCAAATTCGTTTTTCAATTCATCCAACACTTTTTGCACATGCTGATGGTACGGCCAGAAGTAAAGTTCTTTTCTTCTTTCTATTTCGCTTTCATCAACTTCCTTTCGATCGTCTTTGTAAAGTGAGTTACCAACAAAATCAGTTGTTGGGCAAATCGCAGTGATGATTCTTCCATCGGTGTACAATGGCCTTCCTTCCGGATTTCTATTGAGATCAATTACCCATCGTGATACGTTGGCTGTAATGGTGGTGATGCCCATAGCAGGCGCAAAATCATACAGCTTGTCCACAAACCAATCGGTATCATCCGGACTTGCCGATAATTCGGGATTGAACTGGTCTTTTAATTCTGAGGGAAAATGTGTGCCTGAGTGGGGAATGCTCAATACAATTGGAACGCGTGTAGCTGTGGGTAATTTAATAGAAAATAAATCCATCTAATGTCTGGCTACTTGCTACTTACGTCTACTCTATTATAATCCTGCTCTTCAGTTTCATAATCCGTGCATACGATTCATCAATTCGTTTTTCGCTGATGGCTCCGGTCTTCACAAAATTTCGAATGATCGTGTGCACTTTGTCTACCGTTCGCTCATCACTTCCGATAATATTATTGGAGAACGTAAGAATATCCACACCAGCGTTGATCGCTAGTTTTATCGACTCCTCCAATCCATATTGCTTTGTGATGGCATGCATTTGCATATCATCCGAAAAAACAACGCCATCAAATTTTAAATCATCACGCAATATTCCTTGAAGCATTTTATAAGAAAGCGTTCCGGGCAACCCGGACTTATCCAGTTTTTTATTGACAATATGTGCTGTCATTACCGCATCAATTTCATTTGATTCGATCAATGATTTATAGGGGATCAATTCATCTTTTTCCCAGGTGTTGGTAACATCCGCCACACCAAAATGCGAATCAGCCGTTGAGCTTCCGTGGCCGGGAAAATGTTTTAACGAAGTAAGCACATTGTATTGATGATGTTCGATAATAAATTCTTTTGCCAACAATGCAACAGAGTCGGGGTCTGAAGAAAATGACCTTCCATACTTTGCGATTACCGGATTATTAGGATTGGAGTTTATATCTACCACAGGTGCGAAGTTCATATTGATCCCCAGCCCTGCTAAAGTTTTTGCAGTTGATGCGCTATATAAACGAACGGAGTCCAGAGTGTTTGCCTTGCCCATATCATACGCGGTTATGGATTTCGGAAAACCATACTTTTCTTTTAACCGATTCACACTTCCGCCTTCCTGATCAATGGAAATAATCAACGGTATGGTTGCGGTCTGCTGATACGCTGCGTTGATTTTTTTTAATTCTTCAAAGGAATTTTTCGGAGGGATATTTTTCTCGAAAATAATTATGGATCCAACTTTCCCAGACTTGATTTCATTCAAGACTTGCGGGTCTACTTTTTGACCGGGAAATCCAATCAAAATCATTTGTCCTATCTTAATATCTAAACTATCCAATTGCTGGCCATTGATTTGATAAACCCCGGCAAGCAAAAAGAGTACTGCAATTATTTTTCTCATCTCTTAATATCCTTTGTTGATTAGCTCGGAAAATATCGCTCCTGCAAAACATTTAAATGGTGAAGTTCATGGCCTGCAATTATATAGCCAATTCCTCTTACCGTGAAATTTCCTTTGTTGGCAACACCTGTTCGGTTTAGCATTTCCACAGAAAAGCCGTTGAACAAATCCAATGTTGTAGTGCGCAGTCTTGCTGCTTCTATTGAAAGGGCTGCCAGTGTACGCGCCTCTGCATTTGCTTCTGGTGCGTATGTGTTCTCATCAAATCCCGGCAATTCTGTCTTGTCATTTCTGGCAAAAGTCAATGCCCGAAAACAAAATATGCGCTCAGCATCCAACATATGACAAATCACTTCCTTTACAGACCACTTGCCGGGAGCGTATCGAAAATCCCCGTTCGATTCTTCAAGCGCATTCAAAAAAACCTGGGTTTTATGATTGATTTCCTTCAGCACTTCAAGCATGTTTTTTCCTTTCAAGGGTTCAACATAGCGATGGTAAAAGGCAGGGATTTCCTCAATACTAAATTGCGACATAAAAGTTCTTTAGGATTCTGAACGATTCCCAAATATACTTTTTCTGATTTGAATTAAAGTGAATTCGTTGAACCTTAGAACTCTTCAAATATTGTATCGGGAAGTTCAGCATCGACTTTCACATTTTGAGGTCCCTTCCCGTCAGAGCGGTCAGCCGATAACAAAATGTTGCCATGCTTTTTATAATTATCAAACGGCCATATGGCAGTTGCTGAATCCAATTCTGCACTTTTAAAGTAACGCCATTCATTGATGAGATTGTCTTTAACACCTACATAAAGCTGGTATTTGTTTTCAGGGGTTACGCCCACTTCATTGAATGTAAGTTCGAGCACATTGCACAACACATCGTTGGAATTTTTTTCTTCACCAAGATACTTTAGGGTAACACCCGTATCCTTTAGTTTGTAAGGCATCACCAACCAATACGAATCATTGATCCACATACTTTTTGCCCTGTCCAGCATTTTTGCCAACGAATCCGGTTCCACTAATTCTTGTCCTTTCATTTGAACACGGCCTTCACCCGTTTTAACATTTACCAGATATATTGTGGAATCGGTTGGCGATTCTATTCGAACCCTACCAGTTGCCTTGTCCCAAACCAAATCCCTTCTTCCAAAAAAATTCCAGGAGATAAACCGTGTTGCATCCCAATTGGCACGCCCGCCCATTGCCGACATGATGCTATCTGCAAGCTCGATTGCTGCCGGATCAGAGCCATCTAAATTAAAACCTTCAGCGGGCGGGTTTCCCACAACTGCCGTTGATTCTTCTGTGGGTTTTTGGCAAGCACTGATTACCAGTAATAAAAGTAGGGCTAGAGGATAAAGCGATTTCATGGTGTTGGATTTATTCCTTGAAGGTTGGAAATGAATTTCACTTATCCAAACTTTCGATCTTCTTCAGGAACTCCCTTATTCTGCTTGGGTGTTCGCAGCAGGTTATACATCTTATGACTTGATTCGATATTTCGAAACATCATATCGCGTAAGTAGCCTTCTACCGGAAGAATGATAATCGCAATTACAATTTTAAGCGCAAGGTTTGTAAACATTCGATCGGCTGTCCCAAAAGAATTGCCGGCTATGGTTTGAATAAGTTCTATCAAAAGGATGATCGCCAATAAGGTCAATAACCGGCTCACCACACGGTATCGAACGCTCAACTTGAGTGAGAAATACACGAAAATGCAGAGGATCGAAAACTCCATTGCATAAAACCACGGTTGTTTCCAATACGGTGGAAGGATGGTAAATTCAATAGGCTGGAGCACGTCTATCTTGCCAAGAAAATCCCGCGACTCAACTTTCAAGGAGTATTTTCCGGCAGGCAAATACGGAAAATCAATCTGATGGTGTTGTACAGACCAATCGGACCACTCTTCATTTAACCCAACCACCTGGTATCTAAATTCTGTTTGTCCACCAAGAAATTGTGGCTTGGCAAACCGAAAAGAAAGCACACCTTGATCTTCTTCAATTCTAATTTTCCCCGTAGCCACAATTGAATCCCCATCGTAGAGAATCGATTTAATATGTATTGGGAAATCCTCCTTCTCCATGGGGTCCCGATCCACAAATAATTTAAAGAGTTCGTTGGTGCCTGTAATCACCCACAAATCTTTTCCGGATTGGTCGAAAGAAAGAAACCGTAAATCGTTGATCAGGTTAAAAAATTTGAGGTTGTTGTTTGTGTTCTTTTCCCCGAAAAAATTCCACATGTGACCATCGTGGTAAAATAACTGGCCGGGATTGGCATAATAATTTTTTGGATTTCCCAGTGAATCTATTCTGCTGAAGGCACCCTTCGCCCGATCAAATTTGAAAAACCCAGCCCTGTTTACGACCACAATTTCGTTACGCCAAAACACACCAACTGTTTTATCAAAATTCGGATTTGGCAATTTGTTGGTCTGAATGTTTTTAATCCCCCCTTTCGTGATATCCAATCTATAAATTTGATCCAGGCCGCAAAGCCACAACTCATCACCGGCTCCTTTAAAAACAAAATTTATCTGATCACTTAAATCCCCCATCAAAGTTGATGACTCCCATGCTCCTTCATTTAAATGAAATGTACGCGCCTCATCCGCATATGTAAATGCTAAAAGATTTTGGGTCGAAAAAGGAAAAACAAAACGAACCGGTTCTTCCAGGATACTCGTTGCTTCCAGGTCACGCACTTCAAAAACACCTCCTAAACCCGCAGCAATCAATCTGCCGGAAGTTTGTTGTAGGCTGGTAATTTTCGCAGTGATGCCTTTCACTTTTTTGTATAAATATTGTGATGAGCGAACTACTCTTTCCACTCGTTTTTCTTTTCGGTAAGTAACTACGGTTTGCGTTTCGGAAGAAGGCGATTTAGTTTTCGTTTCTTCAGCGGGTAACACTTCAATTGAAGCGGGTTCTTTTGGAGGCTCTTCTTTGGCTTTGCTTTTATTTCGTTTTAGAAAACCCAGAAAACCTTTTTTCTTGTTATTCGATTCGCTGGGAACCTCCTCCTGCGTTGCAGCTTCTACTTTCTCTTCCGGTTTCGATTGATTCGCACGCGTGATGGGAACTTGCTTTCGAACTTCTACATCAACAAAATATACGATTTCATCATATGCATCTTCTTTTTCGAGCCGATATAATCCCAGTGAAGTGCCGATGTATACTTGATCGTTGAATGAAATCGCACATAACAAGTTTCCTTCTAATCCCGGATAATGACTGAACGATCGAAAAGGAAGTTGTGGACTTATCTTCGTAAAACCATAATCATGCGAAGTCCAAACATTTTGATTTCTATCGGTGAAAATTGAAAACACTTCGTTGTCGGGCAAGCCGGAAGTATAGTTTATAATTTCTTCTGTTTTTCCGGTTAAAGGATTTACAAAAATCACCCCGCCTCGCAGGGTTGTCAATGCAATCAAATTACTATGAACCCAACTTCCGTTGATGATTACGCTCGCTTCTGCATAGGACTTGTCCTGAAGTTCAACCTTCGTAATTCTTAAGTCTTGCGTAAGCCGATAGATGCGGCTGTCATCGGTGGCAACAATGTATTGATTATCATTTCTCACACTGAACAGCACCTGATCACTTTCTTGAAATTCAAAGCTGACTTTTTCCAGTTGATCATTTTCGACTTGATAGATACCGCTATTGGACGTGCTCACGTAAAGTTTTCCAAAAATCTCAAATAGATTGGTAAAAGAACCCGATAAACCACTGGCTTTGATTGGAATAATTTCATTGTTGATAAAATGATAAATGGATTCTTCCGATAAAAAGTAGGTGCCTTTTTCGGTCTCTTCTATTTTAAAAATACCATTTACTCCTTCTTTCGAAATAGTGCTTAACCTGGGAATGCCTTCCCTCGACCGCTGAATGGAACCAAAACCATTGGCGCCTCCCCACATGATTTGTCCATCACTTTTTACAAAAAGTGAATACACAGGACCGGTAGATTTTATCAGTTCCCATGCACGTCCGTCAAATTGCAATACCCCATCACGGTTTGCATAATACAGCATTCCCCGATTGTCTTGCGCAATAGCAAAACAGTCATTATCAAACTGTGCATTGTCCGGACTGTAATTCGTTAAAAAATAATTTCCGGTCTGAGCCCATATAGTTGCCGGTGCAAACACCAACAAAGCATAAAAAATGTTCCTCATAAGGATTGGGTCAACCAAAGTTACTCAATGAATAAGCAGAATCCAACTACCTCATGGAGCATATCGGAACAATTAACTGATCCTACTCCAGTTGATTACCGACTTCTTAAGCGATAGAATCTGAGTCTTGATGGTGGTGTGTTCAGGGAATTGTAGATCAGGATCGCGATCCAATATTTCAATGGCCGTTTCGCGTGCTTCTTGTAACAACTGGGTGTCCTTTCCTAAATCTGCAATCAATAAATCCAAGGCACCACTTTGCTGGGTTCCCATTAAATCGCCAGGACCACGAAGTTTTAAATCCACCTCTGCTATTTCGAAACCACTCGTTGATTTCACCATGGTTTGTATTCGTGTTTTTGAATCCGCGCTTAATTTATAGGAGGTCATTAAAATGCAATGCGACTGCTCACTTCCCCGACCAACGCGTCCGCGCAATTGATGCAGTTGCGAAAGACCAAACCGTTCCGCGTTTTCAATAACCATCACCGATGCATTGGGCACATCCACACCTACTTCAATCACGGTGGTTGCTACCATAATTTCCGTTTCCCCTTTTGCAAACCGAGCCATCTCATACTCTTTCGCATCCGGTTTCATCTTTCCATGCAAAATGCTAATGGCCTTATCGGGAAAGGCACGACATACACTTTCATAACCATCCATCAAATGTTTGAGGTCAAGCTTTTCGGATTCGTCAATTAACGGATAAACAATATAGACTTGTCGCCCGGCTTCCATTTGGTCTTTTAAAAATTGGTTTACTTGCAAGCGATGGGAATCAAATCGGTGCGTTGTTTTGATAGGCTTCCTCCCTTTCGGTAATTCATCAATGGATGAGATATCAAGATCGCCATATAAGGTCATCGCCAATGTGCGCGGAATGGGTGTCGCGGTCATCACCATTACGTGTGGTAAAACAGTTGAATTTTTTTGCCAGAGTTTAGAGCGCTGTGCCACGCCAAAGCGGTGTTGCTCATCGATGATTGCCAATCCAAGATTTCTAAAGGAGACTATATTTTCGATCAATGCGTGGGTTCCGATCAAGATATTGATTTCACCACTCAGCAATCCCTCATGGATTTTCTTTCGCTCCGATTTTTTTGAAGAACCTGTGAGAAGTTCAACGGAGAGGTTCATTGCATCCGCATACTTTTTTAAACTCTTATAATGCTGCTGAGCCAAAATTTCTGTTGGCGCCATCATTGCACATTGTGCACCTGAGCCAATGGCAATCAACATGCAAATAAATCCGACAATAGTTTTTCCACTCCCTACATCCCCTTGTATCAAGCGGTTCATTTGCTTGCCGGATTTAAAGTCAGCATAAATTTCTTTGATCACACGCTTTTGTGCATTCGTCAAATCAAACGGAAGGTGTTCATTATAAAAAGCTGTCACCAATGAAGCGCCATCAAATACCTGACCTTTAAATTTTTCCTTTCGCACTAATTTTAATTTCAACAACTGTAGTTGAATGTAAAACAACTCTTCAAACTTCAATCGCTTTTTTGCTTTCGCTAAATGATCCTGGTCTTTTGGAAAATGGATATTGATGATTGCTTCGCGTTTGGAAATCAATTCATGTTGTTCGCGGATTTTTTCAGGAAGCGTCTCACGAATTTTATCATGGGCAACTAACAACAATTCCTTTTGAAGTTTCAAAAACGCTTTGCTGTCGAAACTTTTGAACCGAAGTTTCTCTGTTAAGGGATAAACAGGATGTAAAAATCCTTTTGGTTCCGCTTGGCCCGGAACGAGCAATTCCATCTCAGGATGAGCAATGCTAAACTTATTTCCAAACCGGTTTGGTTTGCCAAAAATGGTGTATTCAAGACCAATTTTCAGTTTTTCGAGAATCCAACTTGCCCCTTGAAACCACACCAACTCCAACGGTCCGGTTTCATCTGCCACCCGCACTACCAATCTTTTTTTCCTACCAATGCCTATTAATTCTTTGTTAAGAATCTTCGCGCGTACTTGAACAAAAGGCATGGCCTCATTGAGATCCTTTATCTTAAAAATTTGGGTGCGATCCTCATGCCGAAAGGGATAGTGTTGAATAAGGTCGCCAAACGAAAAGATGTTAAGTTCTTTGTTTAACAAAGCTGCCCGTTGCGGCCCAACGCCTTTCAAAAACTCGATAGGTGTATCGAAAAAACCGGCCATTTAATTTTCGCTATGTTACGGAAGTGAATTTTTATTGCTAAAATTGCTATATTAATAGATTAAAGGGAGTTAATCCATAGTTGGCTTTAAACTTTGGGTTACTTTAAATGTCTCAGCCGTGATTAATTGTACAAACTAAAGACCCCATATGTTGGCGAAGGTTAAAATATTCAAAGGCATTGAGTTTATAGAGCTTAATGATTTACCATCCGAACAAGCAGCTTCTTTTGTGGAGTGGGCTTCGCGGGATGCATTTATAAAAATCCTGATCAAAGATAAAGTGGTCTCCAACTGTATTCAATACAAGGAATACAAACGGTGGTATGAGTTATTCCACCAGAACCAGGAACAAACACTAATCGCTTCATTGCCGCTGAAAGAAGAGGCGGTTTTGAACAAACGTTAGTCCCAAATTCCTTCGTCAGGAAGAATTTCTAAAACGTTTCCTTCGGGATCATAAAAGTAAAAGGACTCCTTGCCACTGTCCCAGATTACTTCATCTACTATTTTAATACCCTTTTCCACAATCTCCTTTTTGGCTTTTTCATATTCCCTAGTGGGAACTTCGAATGCGAAATGTTGATCGCCTTCAGCAAAATGTGCAGGTGGCGATTCTTTTAATCTTGAATCCTCAGGATTAAAACAAAGCAAAACAGAATTGCCTACTCTAAAGAATAAGTGCTTTCCCGGCAAATAGTGAATTAATGGTAAGCCCAGTTTTTCTTCATAGAAATGCTTTGCCTTCTCCAGGTCCTTTATATACAAACAGGTCTCCTTTATTTTCAGAAAGTTCATAAGCAGATTTGCCTTTTAGCATTTAAATATTCTTCCCACAGTGTTTCTACAATGTGCGCTACAGGCTTAATCTCGTTGATCATGGCAGCAACCTGCCCGATTTCCAATTCACCTTCCTCAAGATCGCCTTCAAAAATCCCCTTCTTCGCCCGTGCCCTCCCCAACAAATTCTTCAATTCCTCCACCGTTGCATGGTTTGACTCTGCTTCTACCACTTGATGATAGAACTGATTTTTTATCAGACGGACTGGAGTAATTTGCTTCAATGTCAACATAGTGTCTCCTTCCTTGGCGTGTACCACCTGGTTTTTAAAATTAATGTGGGCAGAAGACTCCTGGCTTGCCGCAAATAGGGATCCTATCTGAAAACCCTCAGCACCCAGCACTTCTGCAGCCAACATCCCTTTGCCAGAAGCAATCCCTCCCGCAGCAATCAGCGGAATCGTTATTGCTTCTTTTACAATGGGCAACAATACAAACGTGGTCGTCTCTTCTCTTCCGTTATGACCACCTGCCTCAAAACCTTCAGCAACTACCGCATCTACACCTGCGGCCTGCGCTTTCAACGCAAACCTTGAACTGGAGACGACATGTACCACAGTCTTTCCTCTTTCTTTTAAATAAGAAGTCCAGGTGGTTGGGTTCCCGGCAGAGGTAAAAACAATTGGTACGTTTTGTTCTATAATGGTTTCCATTACTTTTTCGATGTCAGGATACAGCAAAGGAACATTGACCCCAAAGGGCTTGTCAGTAGCACGTTTACATTTTTCAATATTTTCCTTTAAAACTTCCGGATACATCGAGCCGGCACCAATCAAACCTAGGCCACCCGCATTGCTGACCGCAGCAGCTAAGCGCCATCCACTGCACCAAACCATGCCCGCCTGAATGATGGGTAATTCTATTTGAAAAAGTTCCGTGATCCTGTTATGGCTACTACTCATTATCGATTTGGTTGGTGGAGATCCAATATCTTTCTGAAAATGTGAAAATTAGAAAAAATCCTCTTTTAATAAAGTTCCGAAAATGCCGTCAATAGTTGTCCACAAAGAAATGATTGACCAGATTGAGTGTAATATTCTCTAAATCAGAGTTTTAACAAGCAATTTTATTCTCATGTGGATAACTTCTTCATATTGTGGATATCTTTTTTAGTTGAATTTTGGTAATTATAAGTTCTTGAATTTGAAGGTGTTTACCGGTTTGACTGGATTAATTTTCAGATGTTTAGAACAAGTTATTCATCAAAGCGTTTGGAGGATTATGCGAAAGTACTGTTTCTTATTTCTTCTTGGTGTGGGGTCCCTTTCTAGTTACGGCCAGCAAGCAGCGATCATTAAATTGCCAGCTCTTCAGGAAATTATCCAATCTGATTCAGATCAGGTCAAAGTAATTAATTTTTGGGCTACCTGGTGCGCTCCCTGCGTTAAAGAACTTCCGCTATTCCAACAGCTGCATGAAAACCGTAAAGATGTAAAAGTCACCTTGGTGAGCATGGATTTGGATTTAGACCCTAATCCGGAAAAGGTATATAAGTTTATCACCCGAAAAAAAATAAGTGCCCAAGTGGTGATTTTGGACGAACAAAACCCCAATGCGTGGATCGATAAAATTGAAAAGCAATGGTCGGGCGCATTGCCAGCTACCATTGTTATCAACACTAAGACCGGTAAAAAGAAATTTGTTGAACGGGAACTCCACGAAGGCGAACTTGAAAAACTTATTATGGAAGTCCTATAAAAACTTAATGGCGTTAAATGCGTTAAAATTTTCTAAACTCATTCACTATGAAAACAAAATCTATCTTCCTGTTTGTCTTCGCACTTGCCTTTCTTATCGCAGGAACCCCCTTTGAAAAGGGTTATGGGGTAGGAGACACAGTTGTAAATTTTAAATTAAAGAATGTTGATGGCAAAGAAGTAGCCCTTGCCGACTACAAATCTTCCAAAGGCGTAATCGTTATTTTTGATTGCAACACCTGTCCGTATTCGAAAGCGTACAATGCGCGCATTTTGGATTTAAATAAAAAATACTCAGCCAAAGGTTTCCCGGTCATTACCATTAATTCAAATGATGTGAAAATGTCTCCCGGGGATTCATATGATGAAATGGTAAAGCAGGCGAAGAAAAAAGGTTATGATTTTCCATACCTCTACGATGAAACGCAAGAAGTCGCTAAGAAATTTGGGGCAACCAACACTCCGCATGTATATCTTTTAGAAAATAAAGGAGGTAAATTCGAAGTTGCCTACATTGGAGCCATTGACAATAATTCACGGGATGCAGCTGCTGCTGATAAAAAATATGTAGAAGATGCAATCGAATCCCTGATCAAAGGAAAAGAGGTTCCGGTAACGCAAACCAAAGCTGTGGGATGTGGAATCAAGTACAGAGGGGCTTAAAAAATTTACAATATTAAATTTAAATTAAAAAAAGCCCCTTCACCGGGGCTTTTTACGTTAATGGCATAAAGGTTGTTTAGTATTGATAAAACAATTGAAGATATGAAGAAGTTGATTATCGTTTTACTGGTACTGGCTGCAAGCTCTTCTAGCTACGGTTATATTTCTGGCATTGCCATCAAAACCGAGCAAAAAACAGAAATGAAAGTATATGTGAATGGGAAGTTGGTAAATAACCGATCTGAAAACTTTGTTCGGATCAAAGGAAAACCAGGCGTTTACCACATTGAAGTAAAAGTGCTAAACCCATACGATAGAACCTGGTATATGCTACGCAAAGATGTTCGTGCTGAAAAAGGAATTGAATTTCTATATCAGGTTGAATTCAATCGGTTGGCAAAACCCAAAATGAATATTGTTAAAAGCTATCCAATCTATAGTCGATATTTTTTGAAACCGGCCATGTATAATCAAAATCCAATTTCGTAAAAAATAGAGGCGGATAGATTATCCGCCTTTATTTTTTTGTTCTGGAAATCAAAATAATTACCAACACCACCGCCCCTATCGTGACTACATCACCATCAAAATAGAAGGGATGGAAATCCCAATGGAAAATCGAATGGAAGATTCCTCCAATCACAGAAAAAATTGCACCGATTAAACTTCCAATAATACCAAAGATCGCCCCAATTATTCCTCCTACCAAACCAAAAACCCCGCCCACCAAACCGAAAAATACCGGGATAAAAAAGATACAACAGAATAAAAGAAAGAAGAATGTAATTGCTTTAGTCATGGGTCAATACTTTTAACCCTTCCAGAAACAAAAATTATTCCTAGGAAGACAATGCTCGATTTTGAGCTGTATTCGGCCTTTTCAACTCATTTTAACTTTTATAGTGTTGAAAAATGAACACCCAAAAAATAAAAACCGGACAGTAGCAGCAGGCTTCGGAAGTAATCATCCACGCCATGCCCTGTTAATTCCCTCCTCCTAGGAGATATCATCCATTTTTGGAGGGGAGCCTGTCCTGAGGAAGGATCTCCTGACGGTCTTTAAAATGCGTTGCTCGCTATTGTTGCTCTGGTCTTGATAAGCAAAAGCCCACAAACAAAAAGACCGCCCAACGGACGGCCTAAAAAATAAATTAGTGGGAGAATATAGGTTTTAAAAAGGATAAGCCCCCTTTTCAATAACATAGTTCGCTACCAACCTGCGTGCTTCTTTTAAATTGTAAGCATCCATTTTAGTGAACCGCTTTAATCCTAATAGCATTAACCGAAGTTCGTCACCTTCTGCGAAAGCATAAATGGCTTCGCGTCCGGCATTGGTGGCTTTGGTTGCTGCTTCGTGCAGATAAATCATTACCATTGCCTTTTCGATTTCACATGCCTTCTCACCACGAACGCCAATCATTTTTTCAACACGGAGAATAAGCGATTCTGCAACATATACTTCAATCAGCATGTCTGCTAAATTCATGAGCACTTCCTGTTCATCAGAAAGCTTCATCATAAATTTCTGAACCGCTGATCCGGAAACCATCAAGCCTGCCTTTTTCAGATTGGCGATCACTTTCTTTTCTTTCGCAAAAATTGTGGTGTCTTCTTCGGCACCAAAATCAGGGATCGCCATTAAATCTTTTTGTACGGCCATGGCCGGGGTCATCAAATCGATGTGGCCTTTCATGGCACGCTTTAGTAGCATGTCGATGCATAGCATCCGGTTGATTTCGTTCGTGCCTTCAAAAATCCTGTTGATCCGTGCATCGCGATACGCACGGTCCATTGGTCCTTCGGCACTGAAACCCATACCTCCATAAATCTGCACGCCTTCATCCACAACAAAATCCAACACTTCTGATCCGTGTACTTTTAAGATGGCACATTCTATAGCAAATTCCTCCAATGATTTTAAACGGGCCTTTGCTTTGTCCATACCCTCTGCCACCATCGCGTTATACGCGTCATCGATATTTTGACCCGCACGGTAGTGGGCGGATTCAGATGCAAATACTTTTGTTACCTGCTCCGCAATTTTGTGTTTGATGGCGCCAAAATTTGAAATAGAAGTTCCAAATTGTTTACGCTCCTTTGCATAGTTAACCGCGGTCGATATTGTTTTCTTCGATCCGCCCAATGCAGCAACCCCCAGTTTGATCCTTCCGATGTTCAAAATGTTTACTGCGATCTTGAAACCATTTTCTCGTTCGCTAAGCATATTTTCAACGGGTACTTTGCAATCGTTGAAAAATATCTGACGCGTAGACGATCCTTTTATTCCCATTTTCTTTTCTTCCTCATTCATGGTGATGCCACCAAATCCTTTTTCAACAATAAAGGCCGTCAGGTTTTTGTCATCATCAATTTTTGCAAAGACAATAAATATCTCTGCGAACCCTCCGTTGGTAATCCACATTTTTTGCCCATTGATAATATAATGTTTTCCATCGGCTGTCAACTGTGCTTTCGTCTTTCCGCTATTCGCATCCGAACCACTGTCGGGTTCTGTCAAACAATACGCTGCTTTCCATTCACCTGTCGCCAACTTGGGAACGTACTTTTTCTTTTGCTCTTCATTTCCGTAATACAAAATGGGAAGCGTTCCGATACCGGTGTGTGCAGAAAGTGCAACCGCTACGGAATGTCCCGCACCAATTACTTCTGCCACCAACATGCTGGTGTTAAAGTCCATTCCAAAACCATCCAACTCTACCGGCACAGAAGTACCCAGCAATCCAAGCTCCCCAGCCTTGTCTAAAATTGATGGCATCAGCTTCGGGTCTTTCATCGAATCAATATCATCCAGTCGCGGCCACACTTCTTTCGCAAGGAAATCCGAGCATTGCTGCTTGATCATCAATTGTTCTTCGCTAAAATCTTCAGGCGTGAAAATTTCGCTGGCCGGTGTTTCTTTGATTAAGAATTCACCGCCTTTTATCATTTGGGTTTTTGTCTCGGTTGTCATAATGGTATTCTAAAAAATTTCTAACGTCTTACTACTGGATTCTTAAATCTTATAAAAGCTCATAAATTCCGGCCACCCCTTGCCCACCACCAACGCATGCCGTCACCATTCCGTACTTTTTATTTTGTCTGCGGAGTTCATTGAAAAGTTGAACGGATAATCGCGCCCCTGAGGATCCCAATGGATGACCCACGGCAATCGCCCCACCATTCGGATTTAATTTATTCTTGTCGATTCCCAATTCTTGAACAACCGCTAATGATTGTGCCGCGAATGCTTCGTTCAATTCGATCACGTCAATATCATCCAATTTCATTCCGGCAATTTTTAATGCTTTTGGGATTGCGGCCACGGGACCAATGCCCATGATGCGTGGGTCAACACCTGCAACTGCATAACTTACTAAGCGTGCAATAGGTTTTGCATTTAACTGCTTCACCATTTTCTCCGACATCACGGCAACAAAAGCTGCACCATCGGAAGTTTGTGAAGCGTTACCAGCAGTTACGGTACCACCCATGGCAAAGACCGGACGCAATTTTGAAAGTCCTTCGATGGTTGTGTCTGCGCGGATGCCTTCATCCTGATCAACAATGAATTCGCGTGTTTTCTTTTTCATGTTCTCATCCACATACACTTCCTTCACTGTAATTGGAACAACCTCATCTTTGAACTTGCCGGCTTCCCATGCAGCTTTTGCTTTCATGTGCGAATGGTATGAGAATTCATCCTGAGCTTCGCGCGAAATTTTAAACTGTGCAGAAACTTGTTCTGCGGTCAGGCCCATGCTGGTGTAGTAGGTTGGATGCTCCGTTGCGATTTTATAATTCAATGCTGTTTTGAAACCCATCACCGGAACCAGCGACATCGATTCGGTTCCACCGGCAATAATGCAATCCGCCTGGCCTGCCTGAATCCGCTGACTAGCAATTGCAATGGCTTCGACCCCGGAACCACAATACCGGTTCACAATCATACCGGGAACTTCAATCCCCAGGGATAACAATGAAATCATCCTTCCCATTTGCATTCCCTGATCGGCTTCGGGAACAGCGTTGCCAACAATAAGGTCGTCCACCATTTCATTTTCCAATCCGGGAATATGGCCCACCAGATATTTGATAACATCTGCTGCGAGATCATCCGGTCGCGTAAAACGGAAGCCCCCTTTTTTTGCTTTGCCTACTGCTGATCGATAACCGGCTACAATGTATGCGTCCATTCTTTTTTATTTTAGTATCAAGTATCAAGACACTAGTATCAAGAGTCTTGATACTAACATCTTATGTCTAACGTCTAGTTTCGAAGAGGTTTTCCTCCTGTCAATATCGATTGAATACGTTCCAATGTTTTGCGTTCACCGCAAAGTGAAACAAACGCTTCGCGTTCCAAATCCAATAAGTATTGTTCGCTTACTTCTTGTGGATAACTCAAGTCACCTCCGCACATTACGTTCGCGATTTTCATCGCAATCTTTTTATCGTGTTCAGAAATGTATTTTCCCATTTCCATTCCACTCACTCCGGCTGCAAACAATGCCATGCCGGTGCGGCCCTGAACTTTGATGTTTGTTGCCTGAATCGGTTTTGTATATCCCAAATCGGCAAGTTCAAGAACGGCAAGTTTCGCATCTGCGATTTGACGATCCTTGTTCAAACTAACACGGTCGATATTTCTTAAGATTCCAATTTCCCGCGCTTCTTCTGCAGAAGTCGCAACTTTTGCTGTCGCGATATTCATGAACGCATTTTGAAGTGCATTCAATTCAACATCGCCTTCCTCCAATCCATCACTCACGCGCTTTGCAAATTCTTTTGTTCCTCCTCCGCCCGGGATCAGACCCACCCCCACTTCCACCAAACCGATATATGTTTCCGCGGCTGCTTGCGCGATGTCGGCATGCATGGTCATTTCACAACCACCACCCAGTGTTCTACCTTGTGGACAAACCACCACCGGAACAGATGAGTAGCGAATACGCATCACGGAATTCTGGAACATGCGCGCCATAAATTCTATTTCATCATAGTCTTGTTCGATGGCATACATAAATACCAATCCCAAATTTGCTCCAAGTGAAAAATCCGAACCTTGATGTCCGATTACCAGACCACGGTAATCTTTCTCGGCTGTATCGATGGCTTTGTTCAAACCTTCAATCACAGCGCTGCCAAGTGTATAACTTTTACTGCTCCAGGAGAAATCAATTACGCCATCTCCAAGGTCAGTGATTTTTGATTCGGCATTTTTCCAGATAACACTTTCGGATTTGTCTTCGAGGATGATCAAATTCTCTCTGCCAAAAATATTTTTATACGATTTCGATGGGATATCATAAAATTGTCGCACGCCATTTTCCACACGGTAGAAAGTAGGATTACCTGCCGCCACCATATCATACACCCATTGATTTGGTTTGGCACCATGTTCTTCCATTGCCTTTAAACTTTTCTCTACACCGATAGCGTCCCATGTTTCAAAGGGTCCGGTTTCCCAGCCAAAACCATTGCACACGGCATCATCGATTTTGAAAAGTTCATCTGTAATTTCAGGAATACGATTGCTTGCGTACTGAAACAATCCGTAATACATGTCGCGATAAAATTCCCCGGCCTTATCTTTTCCTGCCAGTAACACTTTAAAGCGGTCTTTTAGTTTGTCAATTGATTTGGTGGTTTCAAGCGTGGCGAATTTTACTTTTTCCTTCGGTTTGTATTCAAAGGTTTTTAAATCAAGTGTAAGGATTTCGGTTTTGCCTTTTGCGTCTTTTGTTTTCTTATAAAAACCTTGTCCGGTTTTATCGCCCAACCAATTATTTTTTTCCAGTTGTTCAACAGCGCTTGGAAGTTTAAACATATCCCTTCCTTCATCGTCAGGGAGTGCAGCGTATAAATTGTTGGCCACTTTCACCAACGTATCCAAGCCAACAACATCGGAAGTGCGGAAAGTAGCGGATTTTGGTCGGCCAATTACAGGGCCCGTAAGTTTATCAATTTCATCTACGTTGAGATCGAACTGGTTCATGGAGTCGATCACTTTCAATAATCCCCAAACACCAACACGGTTTCCGATAAATGCCGGGGTGTCTTTACACAACACGGTGGTTTTTCCTAAGAACAAATCACCATAGTGCATTAGAAATTTTGTGACCGCAGGATCCGTATGATCGGTAGGAATAATTTCCAATAATCTTAGATAGCGGGGCGGATTGAAAAAATGTGTTCCACAGAAATACTTTTTGAAATCATCGCTTCGCCCTTCGGCCATTAAATGAATTGGAATTCCAGATGTATTCGAAGTGATCAGCGTTCCGGGTGTTCTATACTTTTCAACTTCGGTGTATACCTTTTTCTTGATGTCCAGGTTTTCAACAACCACTTCAATTATCCAATCATAGGATTTGATCTTGGGCATGTCGTCTGTAAAATTTCCCAGCTGAACCCTACTTGCAAATTTTTTGCTAAAGAGCGGAGCCGGGTTCGACTTAATGGCCGCGTCAAAAGAACCTTGAACAATTCGATTTTTTACAGCGGGATGATCCAGTGAAAGTCCTTTTGCTTTCTCGGCTTCATTGAGTTCCCGCGGAGCGATATCCAGCAATAAAACTTCAACTCCTATGTTTGCAAAATGACAGGCGATTCGGGAGCCCATGATTCCAGATCCGAGTACGGCAACGTTGCGAATTGATCGATTCATTTTTGTAATTCTTTATCGTAAATAGTATTGGTCTCAATGATTTGGTTGATGTCGTGAAGTACTTCAAAGAAAACATCAAGTTTATATTTTGGTATTTGTTCAAATACGGTGTTGTTGAATTTCAAAACCGTTTGGCGAGCCTTTTCCCTTTTTTCTTTTCCTTCTCTCGTCAAATAAATTCTGACCATTCGTTTATCGGTATCATCCGCTTTTCGATAAATAATTTCTTTTTCCTCGAGCGTTTTTAATAGGCGGGTGAGGCTTCGCGATTCAAGGCCCATAAGCGGTGCAATTTTGGTTGCAGGTGTACCTTCTTCTGCATCAATCGTTAACAGCACAAAACCCATCGACATGGTTCCATCATACAGCGCTGCCTGATGGTTGTACATGCGCGAAATGGCGTGCCAGGCTGCTTTTATGTTATAATCGACTGTTTCTTCGCGATGCATTCGAAATTCGTTAGGAAAACGAATATACAAAATATGTTATGCATGCATACTAAATTTGTTAAATTTTTCTTTCCAACATCGTCTAGTAGCTTTTTAACTTCCTGAGCGCCTCGTCTAAGGAATAATTATCTTTCATAACTCCCAAATACTTCCCAGTAGGGAATATTCTTTTGTATTCAGCCTTCAGTCTATTTTTTTCCTGGTTTCGGGCGGTGAGGCTACAAATTTTCCAAAGAAGGTAATGTTGTTCTTGTGAGTCGGGTGTAAAGTTGGATGGATTGGCAAGGAAGTGATAGACTATTTCACCAATCTGTTCACGCGTGGTATTTTGAAGAAAATTGTTGACCAAGAGTAGCGTTTCATCATACTGGTATGTGTAGGTAGGAATTTGGATATTTCTTTCATTTACACGAATTAGTATTTTACTAATAGTAGAAATTAGATATGAATTTTTGGGGTATAAACTTAAAAGTTGCAAAGCTTCATACAATGCTCGATCTGCTTGTCGAAGCCAGTATAAACTTTCCACCACTTCAAAATCACACCGTTCAATCTGATACTGAAATTCAGGAAACTGAAATTCCGAATCCCGATCCTTTATCCATTTAAGTAATCGCGCCTTTCTAAGTTTAATATCAGGATGTGATTTTAAGGAATCCTCAGAAAGAAAAGTTCCTACCGGAGGTTTGCTATAAACACTCAATCTTTTCCTCATCCATTCCGGTTGTAAAAGGTAGTGTTCACTGTCGAGAGGAAGAAAGCTGCGCAATCCAATATTATATTTGGAGTACTTTGCGGAATCCAGTTTATCCAACAATTCAAGGGCAGCTGATTCAACAAAAGGACTGTTTGCCAAATATTTAAAACCAATTGAATCAGCTTCATATTCCATGGCCCGGCTATAATTTCTTGACTGATAAACAAGCTTTTGAACTTCTTCAATCTGATCAGGAGTAACATCATCCGAATTCCAAATTTCTTTGATGCCTGTCTTGAGTTTGTTCTGATATTCAGATTTTACGAACTGTACTATTTTTTCTTTGACGTGATCTTTCTGATAATGCGCCAGCTCATGCGCAAGTACAAATGCCAATTGACTCTCACTTTGCATTCGACTTAACAATCCTACTGACACCGCAAAAATTCCATCGCCATAACAAGTAGCGTTAATGATCGGACTTTTAATAATCAGTACAATTCCCGGCTTCTTAACAATTTGATTCGTAACAACAATTTGATCAAAAATTGACTCTACAAGGTTTTGCAAAGAATCATCATCGATTACAAAACCAGATTTTACCAGATGAATTAGATATTTAGATTTGAGCTCAAAATAGGATTCGATAATCTTACGATCCTCCTTGGGTGTTTCTTCTAATTCAAGCTCACGTTGCTCTTGAATAGCTGCAATTAATTCTTTAGAGTCCTTTGAAAAAGTTTTTCTTGGTGTATAATTCCATTCAAGCTGCGCACTGCAAATATTAATACCTGCAGTCACCCACAAAAAGAAGAAAATTAATAACCGCTGAACTTTCACAAACCAATCTACATAAAATTCTAAAGCTGCGGCATCGCTTCTTCCGAAAAATCTCCACGCAGCACCCTAAATCTTTTTCGCGCTTCAGCAGCATACACACTTCCGGGGTATAAAT
>JBGTGG010000014.1:0-5902 GCA_041746855.1 Cyclobacteriaceae bacterium
TGATAAAATCTTGTTTTACCAATTGTTTATAACCCGGTGATGTAAACAATATTTCAAATTGTTTTGCATCAATTCCCAACTGTTCACATTGTTGTTTCAAAATGGAAACATCTGAAATGTCTTTGTTTTCAGCATAGAAAAGTCGCTGTAACGCTTTGTAAAAATCCCACTCTTTTTCCGGGGCTAAATCGCGTACCACACGCACGGCCCGGGCTGGCGGTTCGGTGTCATAATTAAAAACTTCACGATCAAAAAAGGAATAATCAAAAGGTTGCCCGGATGCTTTTTCCACATGTTCCCAATGCCCTTTGATCATCTCCCGAAAAGCGGGTGTCCATGCTTCACCTCCACCCGGCCGTAAGCCGCCCAGCACCAGTTCAAAATCAAACTGATCAGCATACTGATCTTTTATCTTGTCCAGGTTATTGGTAATCCCCCAACACCACGAACACATCGGGTCACCAAAATAAATGAGGCTGTCCTTCTTGTTATCCATCTTTTGTATTGGAGTGTCATTCACTTCCCCGGTTTCACAAGCACCATCCTCACACTTCAATTCCATAATTTTAGCTTTTTTAACCAACTACATCTTACCAATCCGTAATTTTTAAAAAATAGTTCCAATGGTACGTCCTCAATCAAAATAAACACAAATATTTGAATGATTAACATAATTGCCATACTACAACCGTTTCCTTATCTTTTACGATTCAAAAACCAACTGCTATGCGTAAACTTCTCACTTCTGCTTTATTCACAATCCTTGCCCTTTCTGCATCCGCACAAATCCGGTTACCGAATGTATTCAGCGATCACATGGTACTGCAACAAAAAGAAAAAGTTGCGATCTGGGGATGGGGTGCTCCTTCTGAAGAAATCTCCATTCAGACAAGTTGGAATAATGAAAACATAAAAGTTAAAGTCGACAATTTTGGCAAGTGGAAAACCAATATTCAAACACCTGAAGCAGGCGGGCCATACACCATCACACTAAAAGGAAGTTCTGAAATAACGCTCAATGATGTTTTGATTGGGGAAGTCTGGATTTGCTCCGGACAATCCAATATGGAGTGGAGTGTTTACAATGGATCAGAAGATGCAAAGAAGGCACAACCTCAAGCCAACCATCCCAACATTCGACTTTTCCATATTGTGCGGTCGGGTGCAGAACTTCCGCAAGAAAGAGGGGAAGGAAATTGGGAAGCGTGTACACCGGAAACCATGGCACGCTTTAGCAGTGTCGGCTACTTCTTCGGAAAGAAATTACAAGAAAATTTAAATGTTCCCATCGGGCTTATCAATGCAAGCTGGGGTGGAACACCGGGTGAAGTCTGGGTTCCCGAAACGGATATTAATAAAGATGCCGAATTAAAAGAAGCAGCAACCAAACAAGAGCCTCGCATCTGGTGGCCACAAAAACCAGGTGCAACCTATAATGCGATGATCCATCCACTCGTTCCTTTCAACATCGCAGGCGCGATTTGGTATCAGGGGGAAAGCAATACTGTGCATCCACAGACCTACAGCAAACTTATGAACACGTTGGTTTCATCCTGGCGTACTGCCTTTCAAAAAGATATTTCATTTTATTATGTTCAGATTGCACCTTTCAAAGGTTATCAAAACAATTCCGGTGCTTTGATTCGTGAACAACAAGCAATGGCTGCTGCCGAAATTAAAAACAGTGGCATGGTGATTATTTCAGATCACGTTGATAACATCGAAGACATCCATCCAACATTCAAAAAACCGGTGGGTGATCGCTTGGCAAATCATGCGCTTGCAAAAACGTATAATATCAAAAATGTAGTGTACCAATATCCGGTTTACAAAAGTATGGCAATTGAAAAAAAAGGGGTTCGCTTATCTTTTGATAATGCAGAAAAAGGATTCTCAAAAACCTCAACTCAGTTTATGATTGCGGGTGCTGATAAAGTTTTTTATCCAGCAAAAATCAAAATTGATGGAAACACCATTCTTGTAAGTGCAAAAGAAGTGAAGGAACCTGTAGCCGTTCGTTATGCGTGGTCGGATAGTGTAATCGGGGATTTGTTCAGTGGTGATGGATTGCCGATTTCTGCTTTTCGAACCGATAAATGGGAACAATAACCGCTTGCAAATTTCTGCCTTTGTACGCTCCTTTTATTTCTATATTACATAGTATCACAACCAAACACATATGCTCCAAATTTTACTTCAACGCGCATTCATTCTTCTGTGCTTCTTCCAACTTGTAACACATGTTGCATTTGGCCAGACAACCGATACTACGTATCAAAACAGAATTAAAGAATACACAACCGACAAACGGTTCTTTGCCGAATCGGTGGGCGCTATTTATCATCATCCTACCATCCCTTCCCCACTCGATCATTTCGGAACCATTATCGGTGCGCCCGGTGTGATGCACCGCACCAGCGAAATTTATGGTTACTATAAAAAGCTTGCAGACACTTCACCAAATTTGATGATCGAGGAAACCGGAAAATCAGAAGAGGGAAGATCTTTTTATTTGATAACAATTGCCAGTGAAGCTACGCTTTCAAACCTGGGCAAATACAAAGAGATTCTCAGCAAACTTGCCGACCCGCGTACAATTGATAAAGCAACTGCTGATCAATTATCCCGCGAAGGAAAACCGGTGTACTATTTAAACGGTGGTTTGCATTCTCCGGAAATGGGTTCTCCTGAAATGTTGATGGAGTTAGCGTACCGATTAATAACAGATCCATCGAAAGAAATCAAAAACATTTTGGAAAATTCCATTGTGTTGATCAACCCTGTTTCAGAACCCGATGGTCGTGATAAACAAGTGGACTGGTACTATCGCTATTCAAAAGCAAGAACCGAATTTGATGATGGTTTTAGAAGAAGTCCGCCCTATTGGGGAAAGTATGTGGTGCATGACAACAACCGCGATGGCTTGCAAATTTCCCAGGCCCTAACGAAAAATATTTTCAACACGTTTTATGATTGGCATCCAACCATCATGTTGGACCTTCATGAATCGGTTCCTTTATTGTATATCTCAACAGGCACAGGACCGTACAATGAAAATGTAGATCCGATCACCATTGGTGAATGGCAAAGTATTTCCAATCACGAGATGACGCAACTTGCTGCGCAAGGAATGCCCGGTGTTTTCAATTGGGCATTTTACGATGGCTGGTGGCCGGGCTATGGAATATGGGTAGCCAACAACCACAATTCGATTGGAAGGTTTTATGAAACTTTTGGAAATGCCGGAGCCAACACATACTTGCGTGATATTTCTACCAGTAAAATTGCTGGTGACTTAATCACTTCGCGTGAATGGTACCGCCCCTACCCGCCCAGTGGAAAAGTATATTGGTCGGCACGAAACAATATCAACTACATGCAAGCGGGTGTGTTGGCATCTTTAACCTACGCGGCTGACAATGGTGTTACGCTTTTGAAAAATTTTTATCAAAAAGGAGTCAACAATATTAACACCGCAGAAAAAGGAAAAGTAAAAATGTTTGCGATCCCCGCTGAGCAACGTGATCCTGTAATGGCGGCCTACCTTGTTAATCAACTGCAAGGGCACGGCATTGAAGTCCATAAAGTAAAAGAAGGAAAATACAAAGACGAGTACGCGGTGTTGCTGAATCAACCGTACAGCAAACTGGCTAAAGATTTATTGACCGTGCAGAACTATCCGAAAGAAGCAAAGTTTCCACCCTACGATGATATCGCATGGACGCTTGGTTATTTGTATGGTGTGGATGTAGAAACTGTCGATAGCATGAAGTATGAAACCTCTCAACTTGAGTTGCTGGATAAACGTGTTGTTTACACCGGTGTGATTAAAGACAACGGAAGTGACTACCTGATTCCTTACAAGGCACAATCCAATGTGCTCCCCGCTATTTTCGATTTGAAGAAACATGTAAAAAAATTAAAAGCATATGTGCTCGACTCTGCTACAGTAGTCTCCAGTGATACAGTTGTTGCGGGATCGGTTATCTTAAAAGGGTTATCAAATGATGATGCGAAAACATTAACAAACAATTATGGACTAAATCTTATCGCAGGAAGTTATGAATTGAAGAAAACACATGAGATTACACTTCCAAAAATTGCTGTCTACCATAGCTGGACAAACACACAGGATGAAGGATGGGTGCGCTTTACACTCGAACAAAAAGGAATTCCCTATACTTCCATCGATAAAGACGATCTTAAAGCAGGAAACCTACGCAGCAAATTTGATGTGATTCTAATTCCTCGCTTGCGCGGAGACGCTGCAAGTTTTATAAATGGTGTAGATGATTCTTTTGGCCCCATGGCGTACACGAAAACTGAGCAATATCCATCCCATGGTTATCCCGATGCCACCACTGATATGACGGGCGGTCCGGGATATGAAGGTGTTGGCAATCTTTCCAACTTTGTGAAAGAAGGTGGCGTGTTAGTACCGATGGATGGTTCTTCCGCAATCATCTCTGATCTCGGTATCGGAAAAAAAGTAAGCAGTTTCAACCCAAGCGGGTTGTTTCATCCGGGTTCTGTTGTTACTGCAAAAGCAAGAAGCAAAACGAGTCCTATTCTGTATGGATTCCCCGAAACCTTTCATGTTTTTAAAGGAAATGGCGAATTGCTTTCTACTGAATTGTATGACCGGAAATTAATGGTGCTCCAATACGGCACCACCCCACTGGACGATGAAAAGGAGTACACCGGAGAAATCATGGGAATGGAGAACATGGAAAAGAAAAAAGAAACAAAAGAAAAAAAGGAAACAAAAACTCCTCCTTACGTTTTATCAGGTATGGTTCGAAATGAAAAACAAATCATCGGCAATGGTGCGATTTTTAATGTACCACATGGAAAAGGTCGGGTTGTCTTTTTTACCTTTAATCCCCTGCACCGCTACCTCAACCATCACGATTCAGCGTTGCTGTGGAATGTACTGATCAACTGGAATCAATTATAATGCTTACTAAATGAAAGCTTTTGTTTATCGTGAATATGGTTCCCCCGATGTACTGAAACTTGAAGAGGTTGACAAACCTACTCCTGCCGACAATGAAGTATTGGTAAAAGTTTACGCCAGTGCTGTAAACCGTACAGACTGTGCTAACCTCACTGCGAAGCCAGACATTATGCGGCTAACGATGGGGTTATTCAAACCAAACAAACCCATCCTCGGAACTGAGTTTGCTGGCAAGATCGAAGCGATTGGCAAAGACGTAACATCTTTCCATGTTGGTGATGATGTTTTTGGTTTTGATGATAGTGGTGTGAGTTCGTATGCAGAATATCTGGCCCTCAATGCCGACAAAGGAATGGCTACGCTTCCCACCTCGCTCGCTTACAATCAAGCAGCAGGTTGCATTGAAGGTGCACACTATGGCTACAACTTCATTAACAAAGTAAACCTTACCCCTGGAGATCACGTATTGGTTTACGGAGCATCCGGGGCAATTGGCACAGCAGCGGTTCAGCTACTAAAATATTATGGAACAACGGTAACCGCAGTGTGCGGAACCAAAGGTATAGACATTGTGAAATCATTAGGGGCAGACATGATTGTTGATTATGAAAAAGAAGATTTCTCAAAAATTGGTAAACAATTCGATTATGTTTTTGATACAGTAGGGAAAAGTACGTTTGGGAAATGTAAACCATTATTAAAACCTGGTGGAGCCTATATCTCTTCTGAACTCGGGCCGATGATTCAAAATGTTTGGTATTCACTCATCAGTGGTGTTTTTGGAAGCGTACCCTTTCAGTCTGGCAAGAAGGTGAAGTTTCCACTACCACTCGACAAAAAACGAAGCGTATTATTGATCAAGAAACTGTTTGAAGAAGGAAAATACAAACCCGTGATTGACCGCACCTACCCTTTCGAGCAAATTCCGGATGCGTTTCGGTATGT
>JBGTGG010000015.1:0-7904 GCA_041746855.1 Cyclobacteriaceae bacterium
TGGCCCTCCGGGAAGAGGCGGTGGAAATACGCATGATTTTTATGCTTCATTAGGTGATGCCATTGAAGGAAAAGAAGTCCAGATTACGATTCAGGGACAAACGGTAAGTTCAAATTTTGGCAAGCCGGTTTCGTGTCGGTACAATCTGGAACAGTTGCTTTCTGCCGGAATTGAGAATGAGATTTTTCAAAAGAAAAGCCATCTGAAAGAAAGTGAAGTTGAGCTCCTGGAAAGTTTGGCCGAAGAAGGATACAAAGCCTATCTGGATTTGAAAAACCACGAGAAATTTCTTCCGTATTTGGAAGAGATTACACCGCTTGCATTTTTTGGTGAAACGAATATCGGCTCGCGCCCTGCAAAAAGAGGTGCATCCGACAAGTTGAAGTTTGAAGACTTGCGTGCGATTCCGTTTGTAGGATCGTGGGCACAAATGAAACAAAATGTACCGGGCTTTTATGGCGTGGGAACCGCGTTGAGCCAACTAGAGAAAGACGGCAAGCTAAACGAAATCAAAAAGCTTTATAAAGAATCATTGTTTTTCCGAACGCTGTTGAGCAACAGTATGATGGCATTGACAAAATCATTTTTTCCGGCTACCGCCTATCTGGCGAAAGATAAAGACTTCGATGAGTTCTGGAAAATGTTGCACAAAGAATTTCAACTATCGTGCAACATGGTGTTGGAAGTATCCGGACTTCCAGAATTAATGATCAACAAAGCGAACCGCGACTCTGTAAAACTTCGTGAAAAAATTGTGTTGCCGTTGATTACGATCCAGCAATTTGCCTTGCAGCATTTGCACAATCCTGAAAAAGAAGACAAAGCATTTGAGAAGACCTATCGGAAGCTGGTGTTGCGGTGTATGTTTGGGATTATCAATGCTGCGAGGAATTCGGCTTAGGGTAAAATGACCGGTATAGAAAAAGCTAAAAAATTATTTTTTGATTATAGCGGCTCGACTTTTTATATGTCGCGGGACGGAGTCGAAAAAGAATTTCAATCTTTTAATGTCCCTGACAGATTACAAGATGAGTGGTTTATAGAATTAAGAGAACAAAAATTATTGAAGTTAAAAGAACGAGGTAATGCGACTGTTATTCGTTTTTTAAATCACCACAGACAGAAAGGATACCTGGACCAATTGATTTCAACAAAACATCTTGGAACATTTTTGGAAAAATGCATGTACTTGGAATGCCTCTTTGAATATTCAACAGACACGCAAAAAGCCGACAGCGCGCAACTGGACAACGTAATAAAATTTATAACCGACCGAATTTCCGAAATTGAAAGAACTGTTAGAACAGACAATTCAAAACAAAGGATTGAGAGGATTAAGGATCAATTGGAGAAATTGAAGAAATCGACTGAATAAAACGATTGGTTCATACTGAACCCCATCAGCTGCTTTGTACAATGGGCGAAAGTATTAGCGAAAATATTTATCTTGCTATAACGTTTGGCCTGCCGGGGGATAAAAGCGTTTCAAACCGCCATATAAACAAGTGTTGTACGCTATTAATTGAGACAGAATGAAACAACTTATTGATGCCTACTTTTTGCCAATTCTTTGTGGAATATTTTTGTCAAGTTGTGCGGTTTTCAAGAATGATCCAAACCGACAATTGAACAATCTCCAGAAGTCCAGCTACGAAAAGACTGACGGTGAATTTGCAAACTTTCCAACTGTAGTACAAAGGCAAATTAAACGAGAACTAAATTCTACTGTTACAAATTACGAAATAACGCTCTGGTCAGAATTAACTAGTGAGCTTCAATACAAAGACAGCATTGAGAGGCTTAAAGAACAGAAAGTAATCCTCGACTTTGTTTCAAACAGAAGGGCGGTTGCAAAGCTTTACTACCAAGATGAACTGATTAAGGAGAAAAAACTTAAAGGACACATTAAACATGGATATTTTTATTATCGCGGTTCCTTTATTTTAATACCATTTTTCCCCGTATTCTACAAGCGCGACCATCAAAGGTCTCGCTTGGGACTAAACACAAAGAACGAGCTTGTAATCGATAATGCATGGAACTACTGGATGTTCGCCCTATTCGCAGGAGATTACAGCAAGGGACAAAGAAGTTCGGAATTTAAGGGGGAATAGACTGGGCACAATCATAAATATAAATCAGAGAATGAAAAAACATAGAGGACTGAAACGTTACTATAAGAAACTGACAATAGAGAATGATCTCGATCGAGCCACTTGGCTTGACTTTAAAAATCCTGAATCTTGGTTCGATCATTGGCACTTGCATTTCGATTGGAAAGGATATGGTAACAATAGTTTCAAAAAAAGAAAACCACATCTAGACAAATTATTTAGACATTTTGAAATTCTCGTTGACAAGACAAAAGAACTAAAGAAGGAGTTTCAACTGTACTCGGTTCTACTTGACTTTGATAGTTCTAGTGACGCTTTATTTTTGCACACTCCCAATCCAAATAACAGTCAATTTCCGTTTTCAATTTCTGACCTTCAAAAGACTTCAACTCTTACAAATAAACAACTTAATGATTATATCAATAATGTAGTTGGGTATGAAAAACTATACGGACAAGATGAAGAAGCTTTTTGTTTGATTTACAAGAAAAATGTCGGATTTCCTTTTGACCTTCAAGATTCGGAGTAAAAAACTGGCAACAAACCCGCACACGTGACTGAAGAAGTAGAGAAAACACAGCGAAATTTTGTGTATTTTGAAAGCTTAATTTTAATGGTTGAGGTCACGATAAATGAAAAACAAAATCTTCATAAGCCATGCCACATCTGATGATAACGAATTTACAAAATGGTTGACATTAAAGCTAATTGGAATTGGTTATGATGTATGGTGCGATGTTCTTTTCCTAGACAAGGGTGCAGATTTCTGGAGTCGCATAGAAAAAGAAATCAGGGAAAGCACTTTCAAATTCTTGATTGTATCCTCGACAGCATCGAACCAACGAGAAGGTGTACTGAAAGAATTGACAGTTGCAGCCAAAGTTAAAAAAAAAATCAATGACGAAACCTTTATTATTCCATTAGTAATAGATGAGAAACTTTCCTATGACGACATCAATATTGACATCGTTCGGCTGAATGCTATTGACTTTAAAAAATCTTGGGCAACTGGGCTACAGGATTTATTAGAAGCTCTAGAAAAGCAGAATGTCCCGAAAAACAATCCTGACCCCGCAAAAAGCAATTCATTATATCAGCAAATATTCCTGCATAACAAAGGAATAATTGAAAAGGAGGAGATTTATGATTCTAATTGGTTTTCCATTCTCACGTTTCCTGCTGAATTGCGTTTTCATTATTTTGAAAAGCTCATCCCGAAAGGATTTGATACACGCGAATTAACATTTCCTGCCATTCTCCATAAAAAATACTTGTGCACCTTTGGATGGGAGTATGACTTCATGCACCAATTGCCCAAAACAGAAACCTACGATAACAACAAAACCATAAAGATTCCTACAAGCGAAATTTTCTCTGGCCAATACAACACAGAGTTCATTAGCAACTTTGAGTGTCAGCGATTAATTGTGCAGTTAATCAATAAGGCATTTGAGTTACGTATGAAAGAAAAGGGTGTTCGGGAATATTCAATGTCGAATAAAGTAGGTTATTGGTTTGAAAAGAACAAACTCGAAAAAGACAAATTCGGCAAAGTACAGTTAGTCGGCAAACAGAAGGATAAAAACTGGCATTTTGGAATATCAGGAGCTGGTAAATTATATCCCTTTCCCGTATTGATGATTTTAACTCATATTTTTTTTACTCAAGATGGAAAAACACTCATTGATTCTAAGGGAATACAACATTCAGCAAGAAGAAGACAAGGTAAAAATTGGTGGAATGATGACTGGCGAAACAAGTTGCTAGCATTTGTAAAATATCTTTCTGATGATGAAAGCTCGTTTTACTTAGAAGTTGGTAGCGAAGAAAAAATTCTTGTCTCAAATGAACCAATTCAATTCAAAGGAAATATCAGTTACAACATACCTGAAAAAAATACATTAGAAGAAGAAGTTGAATTAGCAGAAATAAACGGGCTGGGCGATCTTGATGAAGAATTTTCGGAAGCAGCAAGAACTGAATGAAAGAACTAATTTATATAACAGAACCGAATATTCTTTTTGCATACGGACAGAAATGCACCGATGCAAGAGACGGACTCGCTTTGTTCGGACCTTTAAATAAGATATTCGGAATTAAAAGCGGAGTAGTAGCTACGCAAGAAGGATTGAGGATTTTTAAGAATTATGTGAACCATATTCAAAAACCAATTTACAATACTAACAATATAACCCGACCAATGTTTCCCGGATTTGAAACTGTTTTTGGATGCAAATGGGAAACGGAAAGTGTCGTTTTTAAGGAAGTGACTAATGAAGAAATAGGAAAACTTCTTTACACCGATAGCACACACAAAAGAACATACGACTTGGTTACTCTATTCATCAATAAAATAATCACGGCTACTAAAAATGAAGATGAGAAGGTAGATGTTTGGTTTGTGGTTGTTCCTGATGAGATTTACAAATATTGCCGCCCTAACTCTGTTTTGCCCAAAGAACTAGTTCAAACAAAGGCACTTATCACAAAATCAAAAGCTAAAACCTTCAGGTATGAACCAACATTATTTGAGGACATAAATGTTGAATTGAAAGCACAAGAAAAGGAGGCTAATACTTATAACTATGACGCTCAGTTTCACGATCAGTTAAAAGCAAGGCTACTGCAACACACTATACCAACTCAAATAATGCGTGAAAGCACTTTGGCTTGGAGTGATTTCAAAAACAAGTTTGGCGCACCATTAAGAGACTTTTCAAAGATTGAGGGACATTTAGCTTGGACAATTTCAACAGCAGCTTTCTATAAAGCAGGTGGAAAACCTTGGAAATTGGCGGATATAAGGAGTGGAGTTTGTTATCTCGGCTTAGTATATAAGCAAGTAGAAAAAAGTAAAGACCCGAAAAATGCCTGTTGTGCGGCTCAAATGTTCTTAGACAATGGAGACGGAACGGTTTTTAAAGGAGAAGTTGGCCCTTGGTATAATCCTAAAAAAGGAGATTTTCATTTAAAACCAAAAGAGGCAAAGGCATTACTGACACAAGCATTAGAATCTTACAAAGAACAAAACGGAAGATATCCAAAGGAAATATTCATTCATGCCAAGACAAGATTTAACACGGAAGAATGGAAAGCATTTCAGGAAGTAACACCTAAAGAAACAAATCTTGTTGGCATAACCATCACGAAAACCAAGCCTTTAAAACTTTTTAAAGCAGAAGGCAATTACCCAATTATGCGAGGCAACGCTTTTATTGTAAATGAAAGAAGTGCCTTTCTTTGGAGTGTTGGTTATGTTCCAAAAACTCAATCAACTTTGTCCATGGAAGTTCCCAATCCAATATTCATTGAAATCAATAAGGGAGAAGCGGACATCATACAAGTATTAAAGGATATTTTGGCTCTCACCAAATTAAATTACAATGCCTGCATATTCGCTGATGGAGTTCCAGTAACCTTAAGATTTGCGGATAAGATTGGTGAAATATTAACGGCCAGTATTGATATTAAGGCACCACCACTAGCATTTAAGTACTATATATAAATGACAACCATATACAAACCCTATTCCTTCAGTCTGTGTCCTCAAAGATCAAAAAAACAAAAAAATGGTCTGCGCAAACACAGACCATTTTTTCTTTATAATCAGGCTTCAACTACTTCGGTTGCGAAACCAATCGCAAATAAGGCTTCAACGTTTTCCATCCGTCCGGATATTTTTCTTTTGCTTCTTCATCTGATACGGAAGGAACAATAATTACTTCTTCCCCATCTTTCCAGTTGGCAGGGGTTGCTACCTTGTGTGCGGCCGTCAACTGCATGGACTCCAGGGCACGAAGAATCTCATGAAAATTCCGTCCCGTGGTCATCGGATAGGTAAGTTGCAGTTTGATTTTTTTGTCGGGGCCAATTACAAAAACGGAGCGCACGGTTTGATTGGTGACGGCTGTTCTTCCATCGAATCCACCGGTTTCGTCTGCGGGAAGCATGTCATACAATTTTGCAACAGCCAAATCAGTATCGCCAATCATCGGATAGGTAACAGTACAGTTTTGTGTTTCTTCAATGTCTTTTTCCCACTTCAGGTGGCTTTCCACCGGGTCGACACTTAATCCGATAATCTTGCAGTTTCGTTTTGCGAATTCCGGTTCCATTTTCGCCATCGTGCCAAGTTCAGTGGTACAGACCGGTGTAAAATCTTTGGGGTGTGAAAACAGCATGGCCCATCCATCACCAATCCATTCATGGAAGTTGATGGTGCCGTGGGTTGTTTCTGCTGTGAAATCAGGTGCGGTATCGTTTAATCTGAGGCTCATTTTTTTGTTTGTTTTTATTTTAGATTACACATTAACATAGAGCCGTAACGAATAATTCGGGGTGAAGGGTTATAATTATTTAAGAATGGATTAACGATTAATCAATTTATAAAGCGGCATGTTGTGGTGGTTTGTTATTGACGAAAAATGATATTTTTTGTATTTTTCGTCAATAAGAAAAACTGCACTACCAACGATGGGGCAACGAACTCCACCAACCATGCTACATTCCAGATTTGCCGTTAAGCATCATCAACGTGAGTATGCAGAAGGTAGAGACATATCAACGATTTATAAGCTTATAAAGCGGCATCGACACAATAAATATACCAAGTGCCACCAACGCAGCTTCCCTTCCCAGTAAATAATCAATGAGCAAGTATTGCAGCAAATACGTAAGCGGAAACATAAATATCCCAAAAATGAATTTCATTGAAGCTACCATCACCGGGTCTTTTATGATTTTTTGAAATCCCTTCCACAAACTAAGGGGAATTATATTAATAGAGAAAAGCACAAAGGCAATCGAAACTTTCCACCAGGCGATTTTTTTCCTTGGCCGTACCTGACCGCTGGTAGGGATGGTATGCTCTGCCAAATTCCTAATCCGTTCATTGGTTGCTACAGGGTCCAGGAAATTGACATGGGAATTTTCCAGTTCCGCCAGTATTTTATCATACTGCTCGGTATCATAAATATGGGCAATCAACGGTTTCATTCCCTCTGCAACAGCATCTTTTAAACTGGTTGCGGATTGGGGAATATTCAAAGGATCAAAATAAGGATTACATAAAATTGGTTCTCCATAGTAAATGCTCATGTCCGTTCCGAACGCCATGTGTTCAACATAATTTATTCCGGTGGGAACAACATAAATGGGTTGTGAAGGATCTTGAGAAAGCCTTTCGAAGATCAATCGTGTAAAGCCTTTGCTTAGCGGCCGTACCCTACGCTGAAAAGAATGATTGCCTTCGGGAAATAATAAGATGGCATCTTCCTTTTGAAGAAGCTTCACGCAGTATGCAAAAATCTTATCGTTAAGTGCAAGTGCTTGCCAACCATCACGAATCCGGTACACCGGCATTAAATTGAAAGAGGCTAAAAAGAAGCGCGCAATTTTACTTTTGAATACATCGGCCCTTACCCAATAGTGGGTATACCGATTATTGGTACACGCCAATACCAACGCATCTAAAAAAGCATTTTGGTGGTTACAGGTAAAAATGACGGCTCCTTTTTTTGGAATGTTGTTCGCCCCCTTTACAATAAATTTCCGAAAGTAAAAGCGAAGGCCGATGGTAACATACAGCTTGAAAAACTCATACCAAATACGTTGTATCATATCTTAAACAGATTGCTTAGTCGTGGAGGGCGCCCAAAAGTAAGCAATTGCCAATCCTGACACAATGTGCCAGATACCCCACCACGCTGCGATAATTGCCATGCCTCCCAAGCCATTGAAAAATGTAAAAATCAGTAAGAGTCCGAGGCCTGAATTTTGGATGCCGGTTTC
>JBGTGG010000016.1:0-1502 GCA_041746855.1 Cyclobacteriaceae bacterium
GCTTTTCCTTTCAGTATTTCCGTTTGATTCAATAACTGATCCACCGAAATTTCAAATTGTAAACCATAAGTTTTCAATCGACTTATGATCTCTTGGTTGATTTCATTCTGAAAAAACTCGACCACACTTTGTGCTATGCGAGGGCCTATTTCATCTACGGCGGTAAGCTCTTCAAGGGAAGCCACTTGTATGGCGTCAATGTTTTTATAAGCTTTTGAAAGTTTTTTTGCTACCGTTTCTCCCACAAAGCGAATACCCAAAGCAAAAAGTACTCTTTCAAATGGTATTTGTGTTGAAGCGGCTACTCCAGCCACCAAATTTTCAGCCGATTTATCGGCCATCCGCTCCAAAGGTATAAGTTGTTCTTTGGTAAGGACATATAAATCGGCATAGTTGTTTATCAAACCTTCTTTAAAAAGGAGCTCAACCGTTTCTGCTCCCATGCCTTCAATATCCATTGCTTTTCGGGAGATAAAATGTTGGATGCGGCCGGTGATTTGTGGTGGACAGCCATAGTAATTGGTGCAATAGTGTTGTGCTTCTCCTTCTGTACGAACCAGTGTTGTTTCACATTCAGGACAATGGGTAATATACGATGTGGGTTGGGAAGTGGAAATTCGTTTCGAAAAATCAACCCCTATTATTTTTGGAATGATTTCTCCGCCCTTTTCTACAAAAACCGTATCCCCCTCCCGAATATCCAATTTTTGAATTTGATCTGCATTGTGCAAAGAGGCGCGTTTTACAATAGTGCCTGCCAACAAAACAGGCTTTAAATTGGCCACCGGGGTAATGGCTCCGGTGCGTCCTACTTGATACGTGATTTTGTCCAATACGGTTGCTACTTGCTGGGTTTTAAATTTATAGGCCAAGGCCCATCGAGGCGATTTTGCGGTGAAGCCCAGTTCTTCTTGTTGGTCTATTCTATTCACTTTTATGACCACCCCATCGGTTTCATAAGGCAATTCATGACGATGTATGTCCCAGTAGGTAACAAACTCAATTACCTCTTGCCTACTCCTGCACAATTTAGCAACTGAAGGCACTTTAAAACCCCATTGACGTGCCTTTTCAAGCATTTCAAACTGAGAGCCTATTTTTAAATTAGAACCACTTATACCATATAACAAGCAATCCAGAGGCCGCTGTGCCACAAGAGCACTGTCCTGAAGCTTTAAACTACCGGAAGCGGTGTTTCTGGGATTCATATAAGGCTCTTCGCCTATTTCAATGCGTTCTTGATTCATTTTCTCGAATCCTTTAAAGGGTAGGATAATCTCTCCCCGAATATCAAATTTTGGAGGAAAATCGCCTTGTAATTCTAAAGGCACCGAGCGTATGGTTTTTACATTGGCTGTAACATCATCACCTTGGAAGCCATCTCCCCTCGTAACCGCTCGAACCAATTTTCCGTCTTCATAAGTAAGGTTGATGGAAGCTCCGTCATATTTTAATTCACAGGTAAATTCTACTTCAGCATCCCCTAAAATACGTTGAATGCG
>JBGTGG010000017.1:0-6592 GCA_041746855.1 Cyclobacteriaceae bacterium
CGCGTCAAAAAAAGATGGGGGTCATTCCCGAAAATACACAACTCGCGCCTAAACCCGATGACATAAAAGATTGGGCCAACCTTTCTGCTGATGAGAAAAAACTTTTTGCAAGACAGATGGAAGTGTATGCCGGATTTGCAGAACATACTGATCACCAAATTGGAAGATTGGTGTCAGCAATTGAAGAGATTGGTGTACTTGACAACACCATTGTCATTTACATCGCAGGGGATAATGGAACAAGTGCTGAAGGACAAATGAACGGAATGTATAATGAGATGACTTATTTCAATTCCGTGCCGGAAACAGTTCCTGAAATGTTGAAGCATTTGGATGAGTGGGGATCGCCTTCAACCTATCCACACTTTTCAGCAGGCTGGGCAGTTGGATTGGACGTTCCCTTCACCTGGACGAAACAAGTAGCCTCTGATTTTGGTGGCACCAGAAATGGAATGGTTATTCATTGGCCAGCCGGCATAAAAGCAAAAGGTGAAATCCGTTCCCAGTTTAGCCATGTTATTGACATAGCACCCACCATTTATGAAATCTCTGGGATCCCTGCACCAAAAACTGTGAACAGCATCCAACAAGATCCAATTGAAGGAAAGAGTATGGCTTATTCATTTGCTGATCCAAATGCTGCGGAAGAGCATACCGTTCAATACTTTGAAATGTTTGGAAATAGAGGCGTATATGAAAATGGATGGTTAGCCCGCACCATTCACAAAGCTCCCTGGGCACCAAAACCAATGGCTTCTTTACAAGAAGATAAATGGGAACTCTACAATACCAATGAAGACTTTAGCCTCGCGAATGACCTTGCAGCAACAAATGCAGACAAGTTAAAATCAATGCAAGCGTTGTTTATGAAAGAAGCAGAGAAATATCATGTGTTGCCAATAGATGACAGAATCTTTGAACGGATGATCGCTGCCGACATGGGAAGGCCAACCATTATGGAAGGCAGAACTTCTGTTACTTTGGGCGAAGGGATGAAAGGAATGGGAACCGATATCTTCATTGACCTCCGCAGTAAAAGCTATGTAATTACTGCCGATGTTGAAGTTGGCGCCAATGGAAATGGCGTAATCGTTTGTCAGGGTGGACGCTTCGGTGGTTTGTCTTTGTATGTGAAAAATGGAAAGCCTGCATTCACCTATAACTTCCTCGGGCTTGAATCAACCGATATCATTTCCAGTCAATCACTAAAACCCGGCAAGTATACTTTACAATATGATTTCAAATATGATGGTGATGGGCAAGGAAAAGGTGGACAAGGAACACTTTCGGTTAATGGAACAAAAGTAGCAGAAGGAAAAATCAGTCGCACTCAACCAGGCGTATTCTCCGTTGATGATCTTGCCGATGTAGGTATTGATGAAGGTACCAGTGTTGCCAACTATGGTGCTGGTTCCAACAAATTCAATGGTAAAATTCATAAAGTAACGATCGAACAAAAGAAATAACATCACTCAACTTACAGGTTTAAAAAAGAAAAAGGGATACGCGTTTAGTATCCTTTTTTTATTTTTGAATCATGTTGAAAAAATATTTCCTCTTATTTTTCTGCATGCTGCTTGCTGTTGTAGTAATTGCGCAAACCGATACGCTCGTCCTGAAGAATAAAAATATTATTGTAGGGGAATTGAAAACAATGAACAAAGGCGTTGCCATTATTGAAACCGATTACAGTGAAGATGATTTTAAAATCAAATGGGATGGAGTAAGCAAAGTAATTACTACTTCATCATTCTCCGTTACTTCCAGTGATGGTAAACGCCACATGGGCCGACTCTATTCACCATCTGAGGGCACGGTTATTATTTACAATCAGGATAGCATACCCTTTCGTTGTCCGCTTGAAGAGATTGTTCTCCTCAATCCTGTAAAGACCAGTTTCTGGGAAAACCTGTCCGCGTCCATTAGCTTCGGTTATAGTCTTACGCGGGCACAAAACCTGAAACAACTTTCTGCCCGTAGCAGTCTGGGCTATAAAACGAGGCGCTGGTCTAGCATGCTTTCCTTCGATGCCATCCATTCCACACAAGATGATGTAGATCCAGTTTTCAGGCGTGACGGAACTTTCACCTATAATTACCTTCTTCCCAAAGATTGGTACATCCCTATATCAGTAACATATTTATCGAACACGGAGCAACAAATTGAAGGACGGATACTAACCAAACTAGGGCTGGGTAAATTCGTAATCCATAGCAACAAAGCATATTGGGGATTTTCTGCTGGGGCCAACTACAACTATGAAAGCTATTTTAATGAATCCTCAAACCGAAAAAGTTGGGAAGGATTTATAGGCACTGAGCTCAACCTTTTTGATATCGGTGATTTAAGTTTATTGACACGTGTTGTGGGATATCCAAGCTTTACCGAATCAGGGCGTTTCCGTTCCGATTTTACATTCGATATGAAGTACGATTTACCGTTTGATTTCTTCATCAATTTAGGCGTTACCATCAACTATGATAACCGCCCAGTTGAAAATGCAACCACCACTGATTATGTGCTACAAACAACCTTTGGTTGGAAACTGTAAGCCTCTATTCCCAAATCACTAATCCTTCTTTCTTGTACCACATCGGATAATTCGGCATGTGGATTTTTTCTACCTCACCACGCCTGACTTTCAATGAAGGTGTCATTAACGAATTTTCAATCGACCAATCTTCTTTCATGATCACCACCGATTCAATGCGTTCATAACTTTGAAGTTTCTGATTGAGGTCCATGACCGTGGTGCTCAAACTTTCAATCACTTGATTTTGATTTTTTGCTTTCCCTGCTTCTGATAACACCACCAATGCCAACGGTTGAGGTATGCCCATCCCTACTACACATACTTGCTCAATGTCTGTATTGATGGCGAGTTCTTTTTCAATTTTTGCGGGAGCAATGTATTTTCCTTTATCGGTTTTAAACAAGTCTTTGATCCGTCCGGTGATTTTCAAATATCCTTCACTATCAATTTCGCCCTTGTCGCCTGTATAGAGAAACCCATCCTTTAATACTTCGGCAGTCAATTCCGGTTGTTTGTAATATCCCAACATTAATGCTTCGTGCCTCACCAGTATTTCATCCTCTTCGCCAAGCTTTACTTCCACACTTGAAAAGGGTTGACCTACGGTTCCAACTTTTATACGGTCGCGGTGATTGTGATGCGAAAAGCATGTATTCTCCGTCATGGCATACGCCTCTTGTATATTGATGCCTAATTTTTTAAACCACAACAACAAACTCTCCGGAATGGGGGCAGCACCGGAGAAAAGGAATTCGGCTTTGCTAAGTCCTAGTTTTTTATGAATGCTTTTTTTAATTAACGAACTTACAAGCGGGATGCTCAGCAGCGTATCCAATTTCTTTTGTGGCAATTTCTGAAGGATTTTCTCCTGGAATTTCGCCCAAATGCGTGGCACCGCTAAGAAAACTGTAGGTTGTGTATCCATCAAGTTCGTAGGAAATTTTTCGAGCGATTCTGGAAAAGATATTTCTGCACCGGAGTAAAGCCCACCCATTTCTACCAATAAGCGTTCGGCAATATGGCTCAATGGCAAATAAGAAAAATAGCGTTGCCCCGTTCTTCGCACACCAATTTCATCCAATGCATTTTCAATCACAAAATGAAAAGATTTAAAATCGATCATCACACCTTTTGGTGTTCCTGTTGTGCCAGAGGTGTACATAATGGTTGCCAATTCCGAGGGATACCGTTTCGGAAATTCACCAATGCTCCCTTCCAGAACTAATTGTTCCCAGCGTTCCCCTTCTTCAATGCCATACGTGTCAATACTAATGCGTTGGATAGCAGCAGGAATACCGGCTTGTTGCGATCGGTAATCATCCAACTTGCCTAAAAAAATTACCTTGGATTCACTGTGCTCTAAAATCTCGCGGATAGAGGAAGCAGAAAGTGTAGGGTATAACGGAACCGAAATATGCCCTGCCATCCATATGGCAAAATCGGCCATAATCCAATGGGCACAATTTTTCGATAACAGCGCAATTTTACTATTAGGGGGCAAATTGAGATTGCGCAAATGCGTTGCAATTTTCTTTGTTTCATTTGCAGCTTCCTCAAACGTCCATGTTCTCCACGTATCATTAATCGGTTGCCGCAAAAAATTATTCTTCGGTGTAGCCTTTTCCCAATACAGAAAAGTGTCTACTGCAGTTCTAGTTGAGTCCATTGCAAGTTTGGTTACCGAACCAATATAATTAAACTGTTCATTTATACCGATTCATTTATAAAAGAATCAGATTAGAATAGTTATCTTGTTTAGAATCACTTTTCATGAAAGCACCGCAACTACATGGAATTCGTCAAGTTTCAATAGGGCTTTTTGTCCTTTTCTGTATTGGGGTGTCATCTTTTAACCTCCACGGACAAACCCAACATGCCAAGGATAGTCTGTTTAAGCAACTTAATTCAGTAAAATCCACAACTGAAAAAGTAGACATTTTAAATGCTTTGGCATACGAACATTACGATTACAATGATAGCACCGGTTTCTACTATGCAAAACAAGCGCTCGAACTTGCGAAGAAAACTGAATACACAATAGGACTTCAGTATGCTTATACATTGGTGGGGATAGGGCATTTCAGCTTTGGCGATTACCCGAATGCCCTTAAAAATTTTGAGTTGTCACATGCTATCCCACTAAGCGAAAGTACACTGGATCATTACCTCTACAATGTTATGCTGACCGGAAATGTAATGGCCGATATTGGCAAGTACGATTCAGCGATGGCCATACTCGAGCAGGGGTTACTGTTGGCCAAAAAAAATAACCATGCACGAACGTCAACCATTTATAAAGCGATAGCACGGCTTCAATCCCGCTTGTGGCAAAATGATGCAGCACTAAAAAATATTAAAATAGCTGACTCGTTGCGGAAAGGTGGTTCTGAATATGATCGAGCAGACATATCCTTTGTCTATGCTAATCTTTATTTAAACCAGGGAAATGTTGAAAAAGCAGATGAATACATTGAAAAATTATGCAATGCTGTGGTGGGCCTTGACGACTATTACCACCATTCCCTTTGCTTATTGTTAAAGAGTGAATCGAACCGTATTAAAGGGCAGTATTCCATTGCACTGAAAAACGCGTTTGAATCGTTGGAGATTACAGAGCTCTATACCTATCCCTATCTGCGTGCTCAAATATTTTTGAGAATCGGAAGCATCTATTCTGAAACTTCTGAGTATTCGATTGCCCTTGAGTTTTTGTTTCGGGCTTTAAAGATTTCAGAAAAAAGCGGAATGGATCCACTGACCGCTGAGGCCTATGCCGAACTCAGCTGGATTTTCAAAGAGCAGAAAAATTTCAATATGGCATTGGAGTATGTGGATCGATCCCAAAAAATCAGAGAGAAAACCGGTGACAAAAAAGCTATTGCCAGCTCGCATAATTACCGTGGGCTGATTTATTTTTTACAGAAAAAATATAATGAATCCATTGCTGAACATGAGCGGGCAAAAACTATCCGGGAGTCCATTGATTATCAGGAGGGCATAGCGGCTTCCCTTTTTAATATAGCATTGGTCTATGAAGAACAAGGCAATCTTACCAAAGCGCTCGAATTACAACTCCAGGCACTCGCGATAGATGAGGCATATGGCTATCCATTAAACATCAATCTTTCTTATTTAGGAATAGCAAAACTGCTGATACGCCTTAACCGGCTCAACGAAGCAGAATCATTTTTAAACAAATCATCTAAACTCGCGGAACAAACAAAATCAAAAACGATCAGGCGCGCTAATTACGATACGTTTATTTCTTTCTATGAAGCCAAGCAGGATTTTAAAAAAGCATTTGAATACAGTCAAAAGTTAAGGTGGCTAAACGATAGTATCTTTAGTGAGAACAGCAGTTTAAAAATTGCCGAAATGCAATCCCTTTATGATGTGGAGCGCAAAGAGCAACAAATTCAACTGCTCTCAAAAGAAAGCGAATTGCAATCCAACCAACTGGCATTGCAGAAAGCCCGGTTGGCCAATCAAAATATTATCATTATCGCAGGAAGCATAACCCTTATCCTGATTGCTGGGGCGTTGGTATATATTATCAGAACCAACAGAAGGCTTAAAAAGGCACAATTCGAATTGGCAGAAATGAATGAAGAGCTATTGACACAGTCGGAAGAATTGCGGGAGGCAAATGATTCACTTGTGGAGGTGAACAATCGAACGATGAAGCAGCAAGATGAAATCCAGCAACAGTCGGAAGAATTAAAAAGCATCAACAATGACCTGGAAGCAAAGCGAAACGAAATTGAAGCACAAGCTGAAGAACTCCGTGAGGCAAATGAAACTATCTCTACCATCAATCAACACCTGGAAGAAAAAGTAGAAGAACGCACCGAACAACTCAAACAGGCATACATCGAATTGGATACTTTTTTTTATCGTTCTTCGCATGACTTCCGCAGGCCCATTACAACATTTATCGGATTGGCTGAAGTTGCAAAAATCACATCGAAAGATGAGGCCACCCTCGAGCTATTTTCGAAAGTAAAGGAAACCGCATTGAGTTTGGATAGAATGATTCGAAAGCTTCAAACCATCAGTGAT
>JBGTGG010000018.1:0-6522 GCA_041746855.1 Cyclobacteriaceae bacterium
TGATCCACGCGTCTTTGCTTTTGGTGAAGATGTCGGGAAAATTGGTGACGTAAATCAGGGCTTTGCTGGATTACAAGAGAAGTATGGAGAGAACAGGGTTGGCGATACCGGTATCCGTGAATGTACAATTATCGGACAAGGAATTGGCGCTGCGTTGCGCGGCCTTAGACCGATAGCTGAAATTCAATACCTCGATTATTTTTTATACGCTGTACAAATTTTGTCGGATGATTTAGCAACACTGCAATACCGTACAAAAGGCGGACAGAAAGCTCCGTTAATTATTCGTACACGTGGTCATCGGTTGGAAGGCGTGTGGCATTCCGGTTCCCCAATGGGAATGATTTTAAATAGTTTGCGCGGTATTTATGTTTTAGTTCCGCGCGACATGACACAGGCGGCAGGTTTTTATAATACGATGCTGAAATCGGATGATCCTGCAGTGATCATTGAATGCTTGAATGGCTATCGTTTGAAAGAACGCATCCCGGAAAATATTGGTGAGTTCACAGTTCCGTTAGGAGTACCAGAAGTATTGCAATCAGGAACCGATGTTACCATCGTGACCTATGGTTCCATGTGCAGGGTTGTGATGGAAGCTGCTGAAGAATTGGAACGCTTTGGAATTTCATGTGAAGTAATTGATGTGCAATCGTTGTTGCCGTTTGATATCCATCACAGTATTGTGGAGTCCGTTAAGAAAACCAATCGTGTGGTATTTGCAGATGAAGATGTACCGGGTGGTGCCACTGCTTTTATGATGCAAAAGGTATTGGAAGAACAAGGTGCGTATGAATACCTGGACTCTAAACCGGAAACAATAACCGCCAAAGAACACCGTCCTGCCTATGCAACCGATGGTGATTATTTCTCAAAACCAAATACTGAAGAAATCTTTGACCGGATTTATAAAATGATGGGCGAAGTTGACCCGCAAAAATTTCCGGGGATATACGAATAGCAAAAGGCTTTACCGTAACGTAAACTCCGGTGTTTCAATTACATTACTTTCATGGAGCGCCTGATCGTATATTTTGATTCTTAGCTTCAATGTATTGACACTAAACAAAGCAAGAAAACCTGACGACACCATTGAGTACGTCAATGTGCCTTCCAGGGGGCCAGTTTTATCTGCAAGCACAGGAAAGCGGCCATCATACGATAGTCCTGGTTTGTTGTCAACTACACAAAATTCCGTAACCCAATCAAATTCTGAAAATGTGCCGTTGCTATTCTTGACCAAAAAATCTACCGTGATGTTGTTGTGAAAGGGGTTGATTTCGTAGTAGAATGTATCCAACAACACATAGACATTAGGAAGGCCAGGGGCAGTCAAAGTTTTATAAAGGTTGTACGAATCATCGAAAATATGTTTATCGTCTTCACTTATGTAAATGGAATCATAGGTGTAGTTGAGGCAACTGAAAGGAATCGTATAAGGTGGCAATGATTCAAGCTCATTCCGTGTGCGCACGGTGGCTAGTTTTCCTGTTTGCCCGGCAGGGTTAATAAAAGAAGGCAAGTTTGTGTAAAGTCGTTTTGTTCCTACTTTAATCAATTCTCCGTTATTAACCAGAAAATAATTGGAACTGTTATAGGGTTCATCAGTTTGCGTTGGCGACAATCCCAGGTCTCCATCACCATCCCTGAAAATAATAGTTAGGTTCAGCGAATCATTTTCGGTGACGTTTCTGGCTTCAACAAATCGGATGGATTCGAATTCAATTTCCGGCACAACGGGAAATGTTGGCGGATCAAAACATCCCCCAAATATTATAGAAAAAAACAAGCAAGTCGATATACCCTTCAGTATCTTCATGAAAATTTTATTGCGGTCAAATTACGTAACGCTTGGATACTTTTAAAAGTTTTGAACCACTTTTATATTCTGTAAACGAACGCTCTTTCGAGAATATTGCACTTGCTTTATTCCGCTTTCAAGCGGAACATAACCCCATATACCGGCAATGGATCGCGAATTTGTCGATTCTGCCGAAGGATGTTAGGGTCGTTCCTGAAATACCGTTTATGCCGATTTCTTTTTTTAAGGAACATTCCATTAAAACCGGGAATTGGGCTCCCGAGACCGTCTTCAGAAGCAGTGGAACCACAGGGGTCACCACGAGCTCGCATTATGTTCGGAATTTGGAGTTTTACCGGAGCCATGCATTACGAAATTTCAATTGTTTTTTCGGTTCGATGAAGCAGTACCATTTACTTGCTTTGCTTCCTTCTTATCTCGAAAGGAATGATTCTTCTCTCGTTTATATGGTTGATTATTTCATCCAACAGACGGGCTCATCCCATTCTGGCTTTTATCTCAACAACATCGACAAGCTTTTAAAAGATTTGGAACAGCTCCGCGGTGGTGAACGTCCTGTGATTTTGTGGGGGGTTTCATTCGCTTTGCTGGAGCTTGCGGAACAGCATGATATTGATTTAAGCCATTGTTTGATTTTTGAAACAGGGGGTATGAAGGGGACCCGAAAAGAAATAATCCGGGAGGAGTTGCATACCCGCTTAAGCGAAGCACTGAATGTTAAAAGTATTTATTCCGAATACGGGATGACAGAACTATTTTCACAGGCGTACACGAAAGGGGAGAAGTTGTTTTATCCACCCCCCTGGATGCAGGTTATAGGCCGCGACATTACGGATCCGCGAGGGGTTTCACCCTGGGGGGAGTCCAGTGCCCTGAATGTAATTGACCTGGCAAACTGGCACTCAATTGCCTTTATCGAGACCGAGGATATTGGGCGTGTCTATCAAAATGGGTCGTTTGAAGTGCTGGGGAGGTTGGATAACAGCGACATGCGCGGATGCAATATGTTGTTGAATTAGCCTTTAATTAGGGTATTTCAGTGATTTATAGGCAAATAGATTTGTTTTAAAAGGAAAGAATTTTATTTTTGCTAAGATCAAAAACTGTTTCAAGGACGTGCATTGCATGAATTTGACTAGTTTAAACAACCAACACATGAAAAGAATTATAGCTTTAATCTTTCTAGCAGGTTTCGTTTCCGCTTGCAGCCAGTACACTTGCCCGACTTACGCCAAGAAGGAAGCCCCGAAAAAAGAATCTGCTGAGCAGAAGCTTTAAGCGTTAGAGGTATTTACTAACGTCTTCGGCTGAAATATTTTCATGGCCCATGATGACCAATCGTTCGGTCACATTTCGTAATTCACGGATGTTTCCTGTCCAATTATGCTTTTGAAGGGCATTGATTGCCTCAGACTCTATTCCCTTCTTCTTTGCTCCATACTCCTCTGCAATATCCTCCAGGAACTTGTCTACCAGCAGTGGGATATCGTTAAGTCGCTCATTAAGGCTTGGCACCTTCACCACAATGACACTCAGGCGGTGGTATAAGTCTTCCCGGAATTTGTTCTCTTCTATCTCTTTTTTCAGGTCTTTATTCGTAGCGGCAACTACGCGAACATTCACATTGATCTCTTTATCACCACCTACCCGTGTGATCTTGTTTTCTTGAAGTGCACGCAATACTTTTGCTTGGGCTGAAAGGCTCATATCACCGATTTCATCCAAAAAAAGCGTTCCTCCTTCGGCCAGTTCAAACTTTCCAATACGCTGTTTAACCGCAGAGGTAAAAGCGCCTTTTTCATGGCCAAATAATTCACTCTCGATCAACTCAGAAGGAATGGCCGCACAGTTCACTTCGATCAACGGCCCCGCTTCGCGTTGGCTTTTTTCATGAAGCATTCGTGCTACCAGTTCTTTTCCGGATCCGTTTGCCCCTGTTATAAGTACCCGCGCATCGGTTGGCGCAACTTTGTCTACCATCGCGATAACTTCCTGAATGGGCTCGGATTCACCTACAATGTCATACTTCTTGGAAATTTTTTTCTTTAGGGTTTTGGTTTCCCGTACCAAGGTGGTTTTATCCAAGGCATTGCGGAGGGTTATTTCCAACCTGCCGAGATCAAAAGGTTTTTGGAGAAAATCAAAGGCACCCTTCTTTACAGCTTCTACTGCAATGTCGATTGTGCCATGCGCGGAGATGACCACAAAGTTGGTTTGGATACCTTGTTTGTTGACTTTTTCAAGGACTTCGATGCCATCCATTTTGGGCATCTTAATATCGCAGATACAAAGGTCATAAGAAGATTGCTCTAATTTTTTAAGCCCTTCTACACCATCTGCTGCTTCTTCTACTTCGTGATTTTTTTCTTCTAAAATTTCTTTAAGGATGGCCCGGATCTTTGGGTCATCTTCGATTATCAGGATTTTTGACATTAAGCTGTTTGTTGAATAAAAAAATGCAAGCCTGTAAGCCGGGTTCTGTAACCACACCGATACTATCGGAGCGGAACTCTTATCATTTATCTGGTGCTGACTTCGCAGTCAGCCTCTATCAGTCTACCCACTCGACAACCCGTCCCGATACAATCGGGACGAATATTGAACGAGCCGTTCAAAATCGAGCCTATTCGACCTTTCAACTCGTAAGGTTTACCATGCCCCTAATGTCACCATTAGAGCGGTGAGCTCTTACCTCACCTTTTCACCCTTATCCGCCAGCTGGCGGACGGTATATTTTCTGTGGCACTGGCTGTCCCTCCCACTTTTACCTGAGAGGTCCTTCCCGTTAGGAAGTACGATGCTCTGTGTTGCCCGGACTTTCCTTCCGCCAGCTGGCGGACGATAAGACGGCTTGCATTGCAAAAATAACAAATGCACATGTAAATGGCTACACAGGAGAAAATGTTATCGTGGTTTTTCCTGCGTACCGACTTTGGGGCATTTATCTTAACACGTGAAAGTGCGAGATGATTCTAGTGGATATCTTTACCAGTGAACTTCAACTCATAATGATCGGCAAGTTGGGCAACTTCCTGAATCATTTCTTTGAGTTGTTCTTCCGTCATTGAGGCTGCAAGTCCGGAGGCATCTACCTTCAGATATCCGTCTTCCAAAATAAACTTACTGAAGTCAAAGTGGCCGTTTTGTTCCAACAGGCTTTGTAGATCAAGGTGACCATTAAACTGGCACACTTTGGAAGTGATGCAAATTTGTTCCTTTCCTGACACCTGGCTTTTTTGGGAAATGCAAAGTACGGTTTGGAAGCGGTCACCGGCTAGCGGAACTACAATTACTGATTTTGAATGATCGTAATCGGTGAATTGTCCATCGATTTCTTCTGCATAGTTTTTGGTAAATTCGAGCAAATTCATAATTCGTTAGCTTTTAGGGAGTTGGAAGATAGGAAATTGCCCGGAATATTGAAAACGAAGCCTTGATTTTTAAATCTTAAAAATAGAAGAAATGGAAACGGGTGCCTTCACTGGAGAATTCGAGTGTGGGCGCGGGGATTTTTATCATGTTTGCGAAAAATATAAGCGTTTTTAGTGCCTTTGATTTTGTCTTTATAGAAGTGAGGTCTAAATCCAATGCAAAATAAAATTGCCGGTATGCGTGGTAGCCGTTTGCTTCATTTGACGCATCATTGGCATACACCATTCCTTCTGCCCCGTATCCTACCGCTAAGTTTAGCCATTTCGGAAAGCGAATGAATTTGTCCATATCAACAGAAAGCCAATAGGTTTGGCCGTTGTAATCTTTAAATAGTTGGGATAGTGTATTTTCACCAAGTATTTCAGGTCTAAGTGAAGCATACGGTGTGGTATGAAAGGAAAATTTGGGGTAAATCCGTTGTTCATTCCAAAGAAGTGCCTGCCCATAAAAAAATCCTGCACCCAATGCATTCGCAGCCAAATCGCTTGCAGATGCTCCGTAGGATTCGGAGTATCCATCAAAAATCTCAATGGGAAGCATGATTGCAAACCCTGTTAGTGCACCAATCCAATCCGATTTTTTTGGTTTGACACCCGTCCAGCGAAGGGCTTGTGTAGTACTGTAACTAAAGTAGTAACTCGAAAAAAAATGTCCGAACTTATCAACCTGCTTCCATTCGCCCGCATCATTGAACCATGAAAAATCTTGCTTGCCCGACTGACTGTACCACAACTCATTTAATCCGATAAGGGTAGCAGAATAAGCAACGGAAGAACCCACTACAAAAGTTGTCAATCTTTTTTTGTTTACCGTGGTAGTATCAGATGATTGCCCTTTTGCAATAAGGTTTAAGAGTAAGCATATAAATAGAATTGCCTTACTTTTCATCATCTTCATTCAGTACTGCATCCTTAGGGGTGGTATCTTCTTTTTTTGAGGAAGCTCCTTTTGATTTATTCCTTGAGAACTGAAGAAGCTCTTTAAACTCGTTAAAGTTTTGGGTGTGCATCAAACTAAAACCTGTTGTAATGGCACTTTGTTTTCCCATTGTTTGGTCAATCGGGTTCACATTATTGCGGTTATACATTTTAGCACGGAACTTACCATCGGGTGTTAGCAGGTAATCAATGGTCCAGTCGCCCACCATATTCGAAACGTCACTGGTGCCATTGGCATATTGATTGTTTTGCGTGCCATCACGGGTAATGCGCATCCGGCCATTTAAGAATGTATAGGAAAGCCGAAGCTGAAAAGTACTAAAGGCTTCT
>JBGTGG010000019.1:0-2340 GCA_041746855.1 Cyclobacteriaceae bacterium
GTCCGATTACCAGACCGCGGTAATCTTTCTCGGCTGTATCGATGGCTTTGTTCAAACCTTCGATCACGGCACTACCGAGTGTATAACTTTTACTGCTCCACGAGAAATCAATTACGCCATCTCCAAGGTCAGTGATTTTTGATTCAGCATTTTTCCAGATAACACTTTCGGATTTGTCTTCGAGGATGATAAAATTCTCTCTGCCAAAAATATTTTTATACGATTTCGATGGGATATCATAAAATTGACGAACTCCATTTTCCACACGGTAGAAAGTAGGGTTTCCTGCAGCCACCATATCATACACCCATTGATTTGGTTTGGCGCCCTGTTCTTCCATCGCTTTTAAACTTTTCTCTACACCGATGGCATCCCACGTTTCGAAGGGTCCTGTTTCCCAGCCAAAACCATTGCACACTGCTTCATCTATTTTGAAAAGTTCATCTGTAATTTCAGGAATACGATTGCTTGCGTACTGAAACAATCCGTAATACATGTCGCGATAAAATTCACCAGCTTTATCTTTTCCGGTCAACAAAATTTTAAAGCGGTCTTTGAGTTTGTCAATCGACTTGGTGGTTTCAAGCGTGGCGAATTTTACTTTTTCCTTCGGCTTGTATTCAAGTGTTTTTAAATCGAGTGTCAGGATTTCTGTTTTGCCTTTTGCATCTTTTGTTTTCTTATAAAAACCTTGTCCCGTTTTATCGCCTAGCCAATTATTTTTTTCAAGTTGTTCAACAGCGGTTGGAAGTTTAAACATTTCCCTTCCTTCATCCTCTGGAAGTGCAGCATATAAATTGTTGGCCACTTTCACCAACGTATCCAAGCCAACAACATCGGAAGTGCGGAAAGTAGCAGATTTTGGTCGGCCAATTACAGGACCGGTAAGTTTATCGATTTCATCCACGTTGAGATCGAACTTGTTCATGGAATCGATTACCTTCAAGAGTCCCCAAACACCAACCCGATTTCCGATAAAGGCAGGAGTGTCTTTACACAACACGGTGGTTTTTCCTAAAAACAAATCACCATAGTGCATTAAAAATTTTGTGACCGCAGGATCAGTATGCTCAGTAGGAATAATTTCCAATAATCTCAGATAGCGTGGCGGATTGAAAAAATGTGTTCCGCAGAAATGCTTTTGGAAATCTTCGCTTCGCCCTTCGGCCATCAGGTGAATCGGAATTCCGGATGTATTCGAAGTGATCAGGGTTCCCGGTGTTCTGTACTTTTCAACTTCAGTATATACTTTTTTCTTAATGTCAAGATTTTCAACTACGACCTCAATTATCCAGTCGTAGGATTTTATCTTGGACATGTCGTCTGTAAAATTTCCAAGCTGTACGCGGCTTGCAAATTTTTTGCTAAAGAGCGGAGCCGGGTTCGACTTAATGGCCGCGTCAAAAGAACTTTGTACAATTCGATTTTTTACAGCGGGATGATCCAGTGAAAGTCCTTTTGCTTTCTCGGCTTCATTGAGTTCCTGCGGTGCGATATCAAGCAATAAAACTTCAACACCAATGTTTGCAAAATGACAGGCGATTCGGGAGCCCATAATTCCGGATCCGAGTACGGCAACGTTGCGAATTGATCGATTCATTTTTGTAATTCTTTATCGTAAATAGTATTGGTCTCTATGATTTGGTTGATGTCGTGAAGCACTTCAAAGAAAACATCAAGTTTATATTTTGGTATTTGTTCAAATACGGTGTTGTTGAATTTCAAAACCGTTTGGCGAGCCTTTTCCCTTTTTTCTTTTCCTTCTCTCGTCAAATAAATTCTGACCATTCGCTTATCAGTGTCGTCCGCTTTCCGATAAATGATTTCCTTTTCTTCGAGCGTTTTCAAAAGGCGCGTCAGGCTTCGTGCCTCCAATCCCATTAAAGGCGCAATTTTGGTAGCCGGGGTTCCCTCTTCTGCATCAATGGTCAATAACACGAACCCCATCGACATGGTTGCATCATACATAGCCGCCTGTTGGTTATACATGCGCGAAATGGCATGCCAGGCTGCTTTTATGTTATAATCGACTGTTTCTTCGCGATGCATTCGAAATTCGTTGGGAAAACGAATATACAAAATATGTTATGCATGCATACTAAAGTTGAGGGATTTTTTAAAGCACTAATAGCTTTTTAACTTTTTTAGTGCCTCGTCTAAGGAATAATTATCCTTCATAACTCCCAAATACTTCCCTGTAGGGAATATTCTTTTGTATTCAGATTTCAATCTATTTTTTTCCTGATTTCGGGTGGTGAGGCTACAAATTTTCCAAAGAAGGTAATATTGTGCTTCGGAATTAGGATTAAAATTTGACGGATTGCTCAGAAAATAATACGC
>JBGTGG010000020.1:0-9092 GCA_041746855.1 Cyclobacteriaceae bacterium
GATGTAATGGTCAGTGACATCCCTGAAGTGAAGAATGCGGTTCGCTTTTTTGGTGGTGGCAATAACCCGGTGATCATTAATTATGTGAACGAAAGGGAGGAAAAAAAATCCTTCGAAGAGAGACGCTTCATTTTGGCAGACTCCAATTTCTTTGAAATGTTTTCGATACCGCTTTTAAAAGGTGAGTCAAAAACAGCGCTCAGCAAACCACAAAATTTAGTGCTTACCGAAAGCACGGCTAAGAAATACTTTGGGGATGAGAATCCCATCGACAAAACATTAACAACAGATTTTGGGGAATTCAAAATTTCTGGTGTTTGTGGTGATGTCCCTGAAAACTCCCATTTTGAATTCGATTTTATCGGAGCCATTAGCACATTTCCATTTATCGCAAACAATTTGAATTTCACCTCGTTCTCAACACATCTTTATCTGGAACTTGAATCAGGTACGGATCCGGAAAAAATTGAGCAGGTATTTCCAACCCTGGTAGAAACGTATGCAGCTCCTCAAATTGAAGCGGGATTAAACACAACATTTGAAGAATACACCGCGGCTGGAAATGGGTATAAGTATACGCTTGTTCCGCTAAATAAAATCCATCTTAATCCTGTAGAATATCAGTCGGAATTAAAACCCGGTGGGGATATTAACGATGTGTATATCCTTATTTCTGTAGCTATACTTATTCTCATTATTGCCTGCATTAATTTTATGAACCTTGCTACCGCCCGATCAACGGAACGCGCGAAAGAGGTAGGCATTCGTAAAACACTTGGTTCATTTCAAAAACAATTGATCAGTCAGTTTATTGCTGAAGCTGTAGTAACAACAGGGTTGGCCATGCTGTTGGCATTGGTGCTCGTACAACTATTTTTACCGGGATTCAATACCCTTGTCGGAAAATCGCTTTCGGTTCCCTTTGCAGATCCTTTTTTAATAGGCGCAGTTATTTTATTGGTTATGTTTATTGGCTTGTTGGCCGGATTTTATCCTGCGTTTGTTTTGTCTTCGTTCAATCCCCTCACCATTATGAAAGGAAGATTGGCAACAAACAAAAACTCTTCAATTTTAAGAAACTCATTGGTCGTTATTCAGTTCACGATTTCCATCGTGCTGATAATTGGAACGCTCGTGGTAAAGGATCAACTTGACTTTATTAAAAACAAAAACCTCGGCTATAATAAAAATAATCTTTTAGTTATCGACCGACTTAATATTCTTCAGGAAAAGCAAGAATCCTTTCTTGAAGAAATTCGATCAATAGGTTCGGTGCTATCAGTGGCGTCTTCCGGGGCATTGCCCATCAATCAATATTTCGGAATCCAGTTCCAAATACCAGGCGAAACCGAAGTGTTGACGACCAACGGCATGGTAATCGATGATTACTATGCCAATACATTGGAGTTTGAGATCGTAGCCGGAAGGGCTTTCTCAAAAGATTTTAATGACTCCTTGTCAATCATCATTAATGAACAGACCGCTGCACTGCTGAACATGGAAAATCCAATTGGAACAAAATTTAAAACGAGCAACGGAAATCCACCAGTAGAAATCGAATTGACAGTGGTTGGTGTTGTTAAAGATTTTAATTACATGTCGTTGAAAGAAAGGATAACACCCTTTGTGCTCATGAGCCAGGAAGGAGGCGTGAATAATTTTGCGGGACTTGCCAATGTGCGTATCGATTCAAATGATCAGCAGCAAACAATTGCAAGCATTGAAAAGATCTGGAATCAGTTTGCACCAGAAGAACCTTTCAAATACCAGTTCCTTGATAATCACCTCGATGTACTTTATAAAAATGAAGCCAACACAGGCAAGGTTTTTGGGGCCTTCTCAACCATTGCTATACTTATTGCGTGTGTGGGTCTTTTTGGGTTAGCGGCTTACATCACCTCCTTACGGGCGAAAGAGATTGGTATCCGGAAAGTGATGGGCGCCAATGTTGGTAGTGTAGTAGTCTTGCTTTCCAAAGATTTTGCATTGCTCGTGTTGTTGGCGCTGGTTATTTCTATTCCACTCTCATGGTATGTAATGGATCAATGGCTGGGATCGTTCGCCTACCGAACCACAATTGGTGTTGATGTATTTTTGATTTCAGGCTTGCTGGCGATCAGCATAAGTGTTTTGACGGTCAGCTATCAAAGCATTAAAGCAGCGATTGTGAACCCAGTTGTTTCGCTTCGGAGCGAATAGTTATTTCGGATAGGATTCCAACGCGAACAGTTTGATCACTTCTTTGAGTGATTCCAACGGAATATTTTTTCCGTCAATCGCCAGATAAAATCGCTCACTAATTCCAAGCGAAATTTTTGAAGATCGGTTGGCCGGATGGTAGTATTCCCACCCAAAGTAGTTTGCTTCTGTGATGGAACGATGGGTTAATGTATCGGATTCTATTGTTTGATATTTCTTCCACTCACGGGTAACCTGATTATACATGATCGGGGCATTCTTAAAATCAAACAAAAGAATGGTGATATGTTTCGATCCGGATGAAAAATCTTTCTGGCAAATTGAATACGAAATGTTTCCGATTTTTAATTCATTGCTTTTTGATCCATCAACCTGTCGGTAACCACTTATTTTATCCGGCACCAACTTCATCATATCATTCAAGGTAAAAACTTGCGCCTTTACAGAAAGTGGAATTACCAATAAAAGAATGGATAGTAAAATTTTCATTTCATGGTGGCGCTGTATTCTTTTACCGTATCGATGAAGCATCGCACCTTGTCAACTTCTATGTCGGGATATAAACCATGACCAAGGTTGGCGATGTGTTTGTCCGGGCCAAATTCATCCAACATGATTTTCGTGTCTTTTTTAATATCGGCAAATGATCCATACAAGGCACACGGGTCAAGATTACCTTGAAGCACTTTATCGGGCATAAGCCGCCTTGATTCTGCAATGCCCATATTCCAATCCAACCCGATCACCTCACAGTTGAGTTTGTTCATGTCTTCACGAACAAAGTATGCCCCCTTTGCAAATACAATCTTCGGAACTTCCGTAATTGCATCACATATTTCAGCAATGTACGGCAACGCAAATTCCCTATACTGAGCAGGGCTCAACACGCCCGCCCACGAATCAAACAACTGGAGAATATCTGCACCGGCAACAATCTGTCCTTTCAAATAATTAATGGTGCTTTTCGTGATCATGTCCAACAGTTGATGGGAAAACTGGGGTTCGGTATAAAGCATTTTTTTTGCTTTACTGAAGGTTTTGCTGCCTCCCCCCTCGATCATATAAGAAAAGATTGTCCAAGGCGCACCAGCAAAACCAATCAGCGGAACACGTCCGTTCAGTTCTTTTTTGGTCAACTTAATTGCGTCCATTACATATTGAATCTCCTCAGCTTGGGCAATATGTAGCGAACTCAAATCAGCAGGATCTTTTATAGGACTAGGAAAAACGGGCCCTTTGCTTTCTTCCATCTCATAGCCACATCCCATCGCCTCAGGGATTACCAGAATATCCGAAAAAATAATGGCCGCATCCACACCAAGAATATCCACGGGTTGGATTGTTACCTCTGCAGCAAGTTCGGGAGTTGTAACCAATGTTTTGAAATCACCAGCTTGTGCACGTACTTTTCGGTATTCCGGGAGGATCCGGCCGGCCTGGCGCATGAGCCAAATGGGGGTGCGGTTAACGCTTACTCCCCTGGCGGCATTTAAAAGAAGTGCATTTTGAATTGACATCCCCAAAGATGCTTGTATTGGCCAAAAGAAAGAACCAGATAACAGCTTTCTTTATAAATATTTTTCAAATTTAATGGTGCATATGGGAGGGCTTGACTTCTTCCGTTTGCTTTAAGTCAGCCTGGATAATACACCCAATGGCTTCCGTTCTTTCGATGTCTGGATTTTTACCCGCTCTTATTGACTGAAGTGCATTTATAAGGTAATGTTCCGTGGGTTTTGGTCTGTATTTCCCCAACTCATAAAACCAATTATCAATTGCCCCCTGATATTTAATTTTTTTCGTTTCATCAAAAACATAAACCTCAGGTGTTACTATTGGTTGGAGTTTTTTGACATAGAAATTGTCTTTATCCGATCTAACATTAAAGTTAATCTCATATTCCCTTATAAATTTTCTAATTTCTCTGTTTTTGGATTTCCCCGGGATAATCGCTGTAAAGGTGAAGGTATCCGAAAAATCTTTCGAAATCTCGTTAAACCTTGATATGTACTTTTGGCAAACGGGGCAATCGGGGCTTAAGAAAATAATTACCTGAAATTTGCTGCTTTTTTCAACTTCATTTTGCGACTGTCCTTCATTGACAAGGCAACAACAGAAAATAAAAATAAGAGTTAATCGATTCATTAAAAAAATGAAGTTGTTTGTGTAATTTACTGATCCTAACTCAAATTAAAAATACTTCCTCCTAAAGTATTCCGCCATCGATATGAAAGTTTTACTCGTTTCGTCATTATTACTTTTTCTCTATAATTTTTCCTTTGCCCAGAAAAATAGTGTGACTTACTATGGCGATATTGAAGTAATTATTGCAAACAATTGTATGCCCTGCCATAGACCTGGTGGCTCGGGTCCCTTTAGCCTAACCTCGTTTGAAGAAGTTGCAAAAAAAGGTGATTTTATAGGACATGTAACTACAACAAGATATATGCCTCCCTGGAGAGCCGACCGGTCTTTTCAAGAATATAAAAATGAAAGAGGATTGACAGGTGATGAAATCGATAGAATCCAAGTTTGGATAAAAAATGGAATGCCAAAAGGGAAAAAGTCTAAGCAAAAAAAAGAAGATAGCGGCATAGTATCAATCGATACACCAGATCTTGTTTTAACAATGGAAGACGCCTACGCTATACCAGATAATGCCCAGGATGATTATCGTTTTTTTACAATTCCTACTCATCTAACTGAAGAAAAGTATCTTCGGAAAATAGAATTCATTCCCCAGAACAAAAAGTTAGTTCACCATAGCCGATTGATGACCGATACGTCTCATATGGTAAGGGCAATAAATGGCCTTTCGGCTAATGATCCCGAAGTCAGTCAATTTGAAAAATACCCTCCGATTGATAAATTTCTTTATGGCTGGGTTCCGGGGAATTCGGCTATGGAATTTCCTGCTGGTACTGGAAAAAAAATTCATAAAGGCACGGATGTTATTTTAAATATTCACTACGCTCCCAACTCGAAAAAAAATCAAAATGACCAATCCACAATCAATTTTTATTTTGCAGACAAGAAGACCGAGCGCGAAGTTTTTAGCTTAGCAATTGCCGAGGAGAGCATCTCAAATCCTCCCTTTGTAATTAAAGCCAACGAGAAGAAAACATTTTACTCTAGTTTCGGGCCGATCCCTATTGACATTTCTGTCATTGGTGTCTTACCTCATATGCACTATATCGGGAAAAACTTTAGGGCATTTGCAGTGACCCCTGATGGCGATGTAATTAACCTTATTAAGATTGATGACTGGGATTTTCGTTGGCAGGAGACTTACCTTTTTAAGGCCCTTCAATTCATCCCAAAAAATTCTGTAATTCTAATGGAAGCAAATTTTGATAACACTACGGAAAATCCGGAGAATCCAAACAACCCTCCTAAGGATGTTGCCTATGGTTGGAATACAACAAGCGAGATGATGGATCTAGTGCTATATTATTTGGTATATCAAGAAGGGGATAGATAAAGCGAAGTATTAATATGCTTAATTAAGCCTCTTTCATTAATGTATTATAGTATTCCACTAACTTAATTAAATCGTTTTCACTATTAACCTTAATACTATTCTTCTTAATAAAGTTTTCAACTTCAGATTTAAAATTTGGCATCACCTCTTTGATATCCTTTTTTGACTTCAGCCTGGTTAAATTATTATTAATCGATATGTAATACTGATGACCCTTTACTATTCTAGGATTCTTGCGACCAACATCCAGGGCTGGATTATACGTTGGTTGTTGTAAGTCCAAAACAGACCGTTTGAGTAATGTCATTTCTTTATCTACAAGAATCTCCACAAAACCAGTTAATGGAACTCCGTTTTCCTGAAATTGATTAGCTCGCACCAAAAATCTCGGAATAGAGAACACAGAATCCTGCCAAACTATGCTAACCACTTTACCTCCTGGCAATACTTTAACCCCATCTTTTAGATTGAACTCCACCTCATCACGATAAATATCATATCGAACATAGTTTCCTTCGACCAATTCCTTTCGTCCGCTTATTTCAACGGAAGCCAAACCCCAGTGCTCATCCCAGTATGGATTGCCTTCCAATTCAATTGGTTCACTTGATTCCAACCCCTGTAAGGTTCCCCCGGCACCTAACCCTGCTCTTGTACCTTCATTGAAAAATGTTGACATTACATTAGATGCACGTATGCTCCGAAGAGCAGCATTATCTTGAGCCAGAAGTGATGGAGTTATTGATAAAAATAGACTAGCGGAAATCAAAATCTTTTTCATGACAAATATCTTAATTGATAATAAACCCAACTTGCTTATTAAAGGTAACAACAAATTCAGATTATTCAAATTGAATTAACTGTTCTCCTTTGGATATCCATCAAAAGATCATCCTGTAATTTCCGTTTACTCTTCTCTTTTGGATCCGCATTTTTAAATGTCTCTTCAATAAGATTACGGTTAATAAGGTCATATGCCGCAATGTCCGCTATGGAAACACCTTGATTTTTTATACTATACATTAGTTCATAATTAAGATGATCTAGCATATCCCCCGCCTCAGCTTCAAAAATTTCGATCTCCGGTTTGGACAACCCCTGCCGAAATTTATTGCTATTCGTTGTTATAATCGGTCGTGTTAAATTCTTCCACATATCACCCGCCCTTGCCGCCAGATGCGACTCGTGAGAATGAAAGTAATCTAAAATCTCTTCTCGAAATGGAATACCTAGCTTCAAACAAATAGTCTTCAGGATCAATTTTGGTTGGACCAATAAATCCTCATAACGAACAGAAACAAATCTACTTTCCGGTAGGTTCTGTATTAATTGAATGGCTAACTCTTGTTCCTTCCTCCATTTTTGAGCTAAATGGTAAATGTGCTTTGGACCGACAATTGCATTTTTAAATGAAAGTGCAACATCCCTTCCGTCACGGTATAAATAGATATAAAAAGGACGAAGGCCGTACTCCTCAATTGCTTTCGCGTAATAGATATTTTCCATGCTTTTACAACACCACATAGATGCACCATCGACAGCCGCTTTATATTCATATATCCGGGTAAACAACTCAATTAACGTAGGTGACTTACAAATGCTTATAATCTCATTGGGATCCAAATCGACCTTCTCCCACGGGACAGGATTTCTTTTTATCCATTCACAAACATCAACTGCAAGCATTCTAAAATTTGATCCTATTTGTAAGTTCCCATATAAAGGAAGCAACGGAAAAAACGTCTTAAGTATATGGGGAGGATGTGGGGCAGATATCTCCGGCTCCTGATTTAACATGACCCGTAACAAATTAGAACCCGATCGTTGCGTTCCTATGAATTGAATATATTTCAAATTTGAAAAATTATTAGTGATGGCAGACCAATTACCCCTGATTTATTGGTTATCAAATGGATCCTTAATAAAATATGCACGATATGAGGGATGACTAAGATTTACCCTCCACAGAATATCCCCCTGATTATTTACTATTGTAATAATTCCGTTTTTACTAGAAGTACATACAAGATACTTGTCATCATCAACTAATTCTGCACTACACATCTTATAGGCGGATAATTCAATAGGCAATACCACTTTCCTGACCAACTTTGCCTTCATACTATCTTCATCTAATGTAAACCGTAATACTCTTGAATTAGGCCTTTTGGTTTTTTCCCCATTATCAAACATCATTAGCTCACCAAACTTATTAAAATGAATACTATGTTGTGCAATAAAATAGCTCTCCTCAGGCATTTCAAAATCACCGCCCTTACCAAGTTTCCAAATAACTGTTCCATCATTTGAATTCACTTTCCAAACTTGTGAAAAATCCCTGAATGAAATAATGTAATGACCATCCTTATCAATCGTCATACTGTTTGCGTGACCCAAGGATTGCTTAGGATCAAACGTACTGTTAAGATTTTGTTTAGGATCATATCCATCCAACAAATTCCACTCCCATAGTTTCTCTCCAGTATTTTTCAAGCGAATAACTCCATCTGCCCGAATGTATTGATCTTGATTCCCACCAAATTTACGTAAGTCCATCTTAACTGAATCAAACGTCAACGCCACTATTTCGTCCTTATCATTGAACAGGACTTCATGATGAATTGAGTTTTTTACACCGACCTGCTTAAGATTAATGTCGAGAATGCTATTCCCATAAATATCATATTCAACAAGTCGTGCCGTGTCATAACCTGATAAAATTGTATTTCGCTCGGTCCAGGTAAATGACCTGCGAACGATCGTATCATAGAGGTTATACCAAACTACATCTCCCTCGTTGTCAACTAACACATCAGCGCTGATAGCCCCCAACTTACGAAGCAATATATAGCCTTCGAATTGTGATGTGTCTATTAATATTTTATTTGTTTTTAATACTTCTTCGGGAAGCACACTTGTCATAAAACTAAGTTTCTCAGATTTGTACTCAGATGTTAAATCATTGATGGTATAAAAGTATTTAGAAGATGGTTTTAAATTTAGCAAGGTAAACGAATGGTTATTTCCATCCGATATTTTCGACCTCTTTAGCGTAAGGCTATCACTATGCAACCAGTATTCGATATATACTTGCCCCATCCGAGTCGTATTAAAAGAAATGGTGGGTTGGAGCACATTACCGTTATTAAAAGAAATTGTTGGAATAGGCTTCTCCATACGAGAACATCCAAAAAGAAAAAAAACAACATAAAAAAATAGAATATAAGAATTTTTCATCGGATCTATTCAGGTATCAAATCTATTTAAAATTACATGATAGTCCGTAAAGATACCTAACTGACAGAAGCTGTCTAAGCTATTGGTGACCTTGTTTGAAAAAAACAAGTGTTATGAATCTAATAGAGTTTATGAAGCATTTCCCCAACGAGGAATCATGCCGGGTACATTTTCG
>JBGTGG010000021.1:0-8950 GCA_041746855.1 Cyclobacteriaceae bacterium
TATCTTGATTGTATTTTGTAGGTCCTCCACTACCATCAATTAATGTGACATTTTTTATTATGACAATCGAATCCTGAATAGCAATAAAATCATTCACCTGTTTTGAAAAATTTTGCCCATAAGAAAGGTGATGAAACGTAAGAAGTAAGAGAGCTAAATATATTAGATGATTTTTTTTCATATAGGGTGATTTTTAAATTATGCCTGACGTTTGGCTATAACTATTGGTGGCTTTTGAAAACATCAATGTCCACCGTGACCAAACGTAATAGCGAAGATAAAACTTTATACTTACTCATCACCCGCCATTGGTTATAGCTTTTGTGCTTGTTGCACAACTAAAATAAGAAAGTTATTTTGCTTTCATGCAAGGCAATAGAAACTTTCAAGAAAAACTCTTCACCAACTTTCAGCTCTCTGATCGGGTCCGCGAAGACAACTTCTACCGCAAGCTCAACAACACCCTTGACCTGCGGTTCATAAAAAAGGCTACCCGTAAGTACTACGGAACAGAAGGTCAACAAAGCATTGACCCGGTGGTGTTCTTTAAACTGATCCTGATTGGCTATTTGGAAAACCTGGCCAGCGACAGGCGCATCATCGAAACCGTTTCCCTACGGTTGGACATGCTGCTTTTTATTGGGTACAACATTGATGAGGCACTTCCCTGGCACAGTACACTAAGTCGTACGCGTCAACTCTATGGAGAAGATGTTTTTAAAGAACTGTTTAAAAAAGTTTTAAAAACCTGTATCGATAAAGGCATGGTGTCCGGGCGCAGGCAAGCAGTAGATAGCGCCCTCATCAAAGCAAATGCCTCCATGGACAGCATTGCCGAAAAGGAAATCATGGACGATGCTGAATTGTTTGTTGATGAACTCACCATCAATGAAGAAGACAAACCCAAAAAAATTGATCCCTACAAAAAGAAAAAAGCCTCCCTGTCGGAGCTTGACGAAAACTTTCCGAAAACAGTCACAACCTCCAGGCGAAAACGGGTACAAGAACACCACCGCTGGAAAGAGAAAGCCTACAAAGGCCAGCCCGCTTCGCGGTCAAGTAAATTCAAAGAGGAGAATGCCGATGATGGAAAGCGTGCGAAGTTCCTCAGCAACCATACCCACTACAGCACTACCGACAGTGATGCACGCATCGCAGTGAAGCCCGGCAAGCCAAGACAATTTAATTACCTGGCACAAACTTCTGTGGATACCGAGCACCATGTGATCACCCACATCGAAGCATTTCATGCCGATAAAAAAGATAGCCAATGCTTGCCACAGATCCTTGAAGGATTAAAAGACAACCTTGACCCTGAAGGGCTCAACATCGAACAAGTACTTGCCGACACAGGCTATAGCAGCGGGGAAGCACTCAAAGCACTGGAGCAACACAACATCACCGGTTACATCCCCAACTTTGGGAAATACAAAAATGAGCGTGAAGGATTTACCTATCACAAAGAAGGAGACTATTATATATGCCCACAAAACAAAAAGATAGTATTTAAAAAAATCAAAGACAACAACGGCTACCCGATGAGGGAATACCGCAGTAGCCGTAAAGATTGTGTAGGCTGTCCGTTGCGGTCCACCTGTATTGGAAAGTCGTTTGAGAAAAGCATCCGCGATACAATAGACAAACCCTATTATGACAAAATGCACGAACGGTTAAAGACACCGTATGCAAAAAAAATGAAGAAGCTGCGGCAAAGCACAGTCGAACCAGTGCTTGGGACGCTGATCAATTTTTTAGGAATGAGACGAGTGAACACCCGGGGCATCCAAAGCGCAACCAAATGCATGCTCATGGCCGCAGTGGCCTACAACCTCAAGAAGATGATGAAGTTCAAGCCCACCAAGCCGATGGCCAACAGCGCTCAGCTAAGGCAAGAGGCCAACAGTTTTTTTGATGCAATAGGATATTTATTTTTTACACCACCTGGTTGGCAACCATAGACCGAAAAATAAAAAATCAGCGCTGAGGCAAAGTTGTCAACAGAGTTATGCACAAATGATTGGGGGAGGTCAGCTATCAGGTCTTTATTTTTTTCAGAGAAGTTGTGCAACAGCTACTTTTGTTAGCTTCCGTCATTTACTTCCCGACATAGATATTCCCATCTTTCATCACAAACACAACTTGATCAATTGCACTGTTAAAATCTTCTTCAATGTTTCCTCTGACAGCAATAATATCAGCGAAAGCACCTTTTGATATAACACCTAATTCTTTTTCTTTGCTCATAAATTTAGCCGCATTGTATGTTGCAAATTGAAGCACTTTTAAAGGATTAATTCCATATGCTATGTAGGCTTTTAATACATTCTTTGAAGCCTGATCCATAGGAATCCCAAAATCTATAAAGGCATCTGAACCTGCAACTATGGGAACTCCTAATTCCATAGCTCTTATTAGTCGGTTTTTTGCTGTAGTAAATTTATTTTTTGCCCATTGTTCCGCATCCCCTTTAATTCCAATATAATTAAACAGCTTCAAATAGTCTTCATAACTATGATCAGTGGGTACCAGAAATATTTGTTTTTGTGCCATAAGTTGCATGGTGGTATCTGCTATTTCGGAACCGTGTTCTATACCATCAATGCCTGCTTGGATAGCTTCCCAAACGGCCTGATTATTTGTAGCATGTGCGGTTACTTTTTTTCCATACTTGTGAGATGTTTTCACAATGGCTTCCATTTCTTCAGATAGAAGAGAAGTATTAAGTGGCGTGTTATAAGAGCATATCTTTATGACATCAGCGCCATAAGTAATGTTTTCACGAACTGCTACAGTAGCATCTTCAACCCCTTTGATTACACGATATTCGAGGTCAACAATATGTTGAAAATCTTTGATCAGGTAAGGGAATTGTCCGCCCTCGGAACTGAGTATGGGGCCGGAAACAAACATTCTGGGACCAGTTATACTCCCTTCATTAATAGCTTGCTTAAGTGCTACATCAAGAAATTGGCCTGAATTACCTAAGTCCTTCACCGTGGTTATTCCTACACTTAGATATGCATTTGCCCTACTACTACCTCTTAATACCCTTAACGCATCACCCTCAAATAATGTCATCCGCAGTTTTTCGTAATGAATATCTCCTTTAGCTTTTGTACTAAATAGCAGATGTGTATGCGAATCAATGAGTCCTGGTAAAACTGTATAATTGGATAAATCTATAATCTTGCTGCCTTTTGGTATCGTAACTGCTGAGCCTACTTCTACAATTCGATTACCTTTTACATGGATAATTTGGTTCTGCACTAGTTTTCCATCTGAACTTGCAAAAAGATTTCCTGCCTTAATATAAGTATCAGTTGGGGCCTCCTGGCAAAGAATGATCTGAGACCAAAAGGAAAATAAACAAACTATTAAACATCTTTTCATCTTATAAACTTTATTCTTATGGAAGCAAATACGTGTGTATATGTAGTACATATACTTCCATTTTATACTCTACCTCTAATCTAATACCTTTTACTTTCATTTAGAAGTCAACCTAGTTCTCAATGTTAGGAACTGTATTTATTCACTAACAAACTCCATCGCCCTATCAAGCACTTCATCCCTGCCTTCAATAATCCCTTGAATGGTTGGCTTAACTTCAATATCAATCTTAACTCCTTTCCGTTGTGTTTCTGTTCCATCCGGATAAAAAATTCCAGTGCCCGTTATCCTTGTTTTAAAACCTCCAACCATTTCCAGTTCACTCATCCTTCCATTTGCTCCTGAAGTTTGACTGCCAATGGTAGTAACGTGATCCCCGGTTTGCAAACGCATGGCCACAAATTCAGCATAGCTTTGTGTTCTTTCATTCACTAACAATATAACTTTCCCTTCATATTTCAAATGTTCATTTTTTCTGAAGTGATGATCGCCATCTTGCCAAATAAATTTTCCTGGATAATCTAAATCAGGGTATATTTTTTTATAGAAGTTATGGCCTTCTGAAGCGATGTAATTGATGACCGAGTGGACATCTTCTTTTGGATAGATTCTAAGATCAAAAATAATAGCCCTTGTGTTCTGGAGGGATGCCATACTCTTTGGGATATCATTCGATTTAATAATGCCCATGTTCACGTAACCGATATTTCCATTAAGAATTTTAAAAGATTCGAGCTTATCACTTTTATAGTTTAAGTCTTTATACAAATACCTACTTACGGACTTAGAAAAAGTTTGACCATCTCTAACATACTCAATGTTTACTGCGCTTGATTCGCCATTAAACAAACGATTAAAAGCCATATACTTTTTTTGAGTGTTATTGGAACCCGTAATATATTTCTCCCTTTCTTTAAACATTTCGCCCACGTCTTTGCCATTAACTTTTGTGATTACATCACCAACGCGGAGATCATCCACTCTCGCCAAAGAATCATCATGGAAACTTGTAATAACAGCTTTATTGTCTATCAGTTTGAAAATTGCTGGTATCCAATAGATTCCGAAAAACGCTTCCGTTTTATCACTTGTAAAATATGCATGGCTATCGTTAATGCTTACAACTAATTCAAGCATTGCCAAATGAAAATTCGTTTCGGTTTCCGGGTATAAAAATTTGGGGATCATAGTATTTAATACTTCATCCCAGTCTGTATCCGTCTGGTATTTGTAAGGAAAAAAATATTCGATAAGATTCCAGTATCTGAATAAGGACAACAATCGTAAATTTTCATCTTTCCAATCAAACCCTTTATAATCGATTTCATTGCGCATCTCAATATTTCCAACCTTCTTCGATGATGAAACGTAATGCTTCTTCCCCTGATGTCTGTTGGTTTCTATGTGTCTTAATTTCTTAGAAACCTCGGTCGTAAAGATTGCTACATTATCTATCCAATTTAAATCAAAATTTCTCTCAAAGTATTTGACATCATTTATCGGATCGATTCGTTTGCTTTCCTTCACATCTCCAAGCGATTTTATCCAATCAAAATAGACTTGAGAAAGCTGTTCTGTATTCTTACAATTTTTAATTTTTGGTAAAACCTTAAAAAGTTCTTCGTCCCAATTATATTTTCCACTGCCTACACCAGGATGGTAGTATTTTAAAAAACCCCAAACTTTTGCTGTTGTTGCAATCTTTTCTGTTTCGGTCAGCGGGCCTTGCGCAAATACTGTATTTCCGCAAATAATAATTAGTAGATGTAAAATTGTTTTCTTCATATTGCTGCCAACAAATTCGGTGAATCTCCTCACTAATCTAATAATTTTTTTCTTAAAAAATATTCAATCCTACTGAGTATGCTCACCGGGACTTAGTTAGCAACTCTGTACAAATAATGGTATACTTATATCCTAATCCATTACCCATATGCATATTGTAAAGAAAATATTGATCACCCTCTTACTACTATTCATTTCTCTGCAATTTTTCCGTCCTCAGAAAAATACAGCAGACGGATTGAGTGATGCAGACATCACGTATGCAATCCAGGTACCCTCAACCATTCACGCAATCTTGGTTGAAAAATGTTATGATTTGAAAAATGTTATGATTGCCACAGCAACAACACCCAATATCCCTGGTATTCAAATATCCAACCAGTGGCCTGGTGGCTGGAAGATCACATCCGCGAAGGAAAAGAGGAGTTGAACTTTTCTGATTTTAAAAACTATTCAGAAAAAAAAGCGAATCATAAATTGGAAGAAATTTCAGAACTTATCAAAGATGATGAGATGCCCCTTCCTTCTTACACCCTTATCCATAGAAATGCAAAGGTGACAGCTGAAGAGAAGTCGGCCATCAATGTGTGGATCAAATCCATGGGCCTTCAGATCACGGAGTAAACGTCCAATTACCTTTCGTTGTAATTAACGATGGTGGGTGGATTTACTAAAATACCCGTGCTTCTAAAGCGTAGGTTGGTGCTGAATGTAAAGCGAAAGCTTTCAACGCCTTCGGGTGTTCTCGGATAAAACTGAACCTTTGCTTCCATTGTTCCAAACGAAAGGTTTTCATTTCGGGTACGGATACCAAGTCCAATACCATAGTACGGAGCAGTCGTTAGCAAATTTTGGTGATGGTCTGCAATGGAAGCAATTTCCACATAGGCAACACCTGCAAAGCGAAATCCCAACAGCATCCAATTTGTAAAAAAAACAGTTTGCGATTGAATAGCATACCGCTTTGTGCCTACTAATGAATCCGCATTAAAACCATTGAGACCATATCGCCCAGTAAGTTCAAGAGGGATTGTTGCATCGGTGCCATTGAATTCCTGAGTGTATGAAAAATTTACAAACTCCCTGATCTTTACATGTGGCATTGAATAGAGCCGCGTGAAAAGCCTGACACTGGACACAAATGTTGCATCTTGCAGTTGATCTTCACCGATATACGAACTGAGATTTAATGTCAGTCCGATTAAATCCCCTTTATCATTTGCCCAAATTCTATCGGCTTCAATACCCGCGTATGGGCGCTCCAGATTTAACCGTTTTACAGATCCCAACAGTACCGAAACCTCGGAACCATACTGCACATCTTCCGTGATACCAAACCCATAAATATACCGGGTACGATAAAAATCCTTGTTGTAAAAAGTAAATTCACTTAACGCTACATAATTGTTGTTGTAATCGGGATTATCCATTTCAACAGTTTGTGTTGGAAAATCCTGAAACGTTTGATTGTACCAACGAAGCGCTACAAAATACCGACTGCGATCCGTCCTTTCTTTTTTAATCCCAATATTATAACCGATCCAAAAATCACTCAAAAAATAATTGTAATCGCGAAATGAAGTGTCGGCTTTGGTTTCTACATTTTCAGACCAGTTATTACTCCATTCATAACCACCCGCCAATCGCATATGCGCACTTCGCAACGGTCGATCAAGTCGAACACCATACGCATATTCATATTCATCGCCCAGGCTGCGTCCGCTATTGACCTGGCTATAATATAAAGATGCATTGATAAGACTACCGAAAGCACTCGTCTTGCTGTACAGGAATTCGCTTCCATAACCAGGATCCAGGCCTCCATCCCATTCACCACCATATTGAACAAACTGTCCTTGACCCAGCAGGTTGGTGTCATAGATTCGAAATTCGCCTTCATCCACATTGCTTGGGTATCCGCTGAAACCTAAACTGAACGCGTCACGCGCCACCACAACAAGATCAACAGAGTCTGAATTTTCAATCGGTACAATTTGGATCCGCGCATCAACGATAAAAGCAAGATTACGCAAATAGCGCTCATTGTCGGCAAGCTTGTATGCGTTCAATTTTTCACCTTTTTTAATAAATAAATTTTCCCTGATAGTTTTTGGTTTCGTATCCGCATGAAGGGCATTGCCAATATTCACGATTGCCTTCTTGGCCTTTTTGGTAGAATCATATAACGAAATTTCAAAGCCAACATGGTCAATCGCGATGTTGCGAATAATCTTTCCCTCGAATGGAAGAAAAACATCCTGACTTTTAATATTCACGAGCGTATCATTTTGCGCTGCGGTCAAATCATTGATCATCCCACGCCATGCCTTTTTGGTTTTGGATTTTAGATTCTCATCCTGACCATACAAAGTGGTTGAGACCAGCAACAGGGAAAGGAGTATGGGGTATGTGGGTTTCATTTTACAAACCGTAAAACTAACAATTAGTCTGTTGTGGTAATGAGTTTGTGTAAACATAAAAAAAGGTTGACCGTGGAAGGTCAACCTTTTTCATGAACATGACTTCCGCTAGCGGGCTGCCGCAGAATTTAAGATCGGGCCGTAGAAAATTGCATTCATCAGCATTTTATTGGTTCCAAACCAAAATGCCCGAAAGGCCAGGTTTTCCGTAAAACCAATTACCCTTCCCTGACCTGATGAGGATATTCCAACCCCCGAGGTATTTTTCATTTTTGGATAATTGAGCTTGGAAATATAGCCACTCATTAAGGGTGCTGTTCCGTAGGTTAATGGATTTGCGTATGCGCCTTTTGCCTTTTCCATAAACAAATTGTTGGATTTAAACATTGGCATTTTTGCCTGGTAATACCCATAAAACAGAGGATTTGTTAAATCGACATTCGCCTCGAATATAGCACCACTGGTTTGTTGAGCCCCTCTGGTATTGCTAATTTCTGAATAGGGTTGTGGCTTGACTACTTCTTTTCCCTCTTCACTTTTCTTCATGTCAAAATTTCCAAATCCAGAAGCACTCATCCAAGTCAATGCATCTTCAAAACCAATCAACACACCTCCACCTTGCACCCAGCCTTTTAGTTTTTCTTTTGCTCCATTTGAAACTTCATTGTAATTCCCGGTAGGTAAAATAATGGTGTTATACTTTCGTAAATCAGCCCGATTAAAAACATCAACGGGAATAAGCGTAACCGGAATTTGAAAACGCGTATCCAACAAATGCCAAATCTCGCCCGCATCATATGAACTCACGCGGCCATCCACCAACATCGCGATTGATGGTTTGTTAAGTACTTCAAAAGAGCCACTTCCCAAACTCACGCCTCTGTAATCAAGACCGGTGTTGAAAGTATAAACATCAATACCATCTTCCTTCATGATCAAGTTCATGAAATATTCAATCTGATCCGGTGCCATTTTCTGACCGGAGATAGGAATCATCAATGCGCCCCGTTCAAATCTCTTTCCCGCAGGATTATGAAAAGGTTCGGTCGCAACTTTTACACGAATATCATTTTTCAATAATCGATAAAGTGCGCGTGGTGCATAGTATCCAACCGCTTCAAAAACATAAGCATACTCCGCCTTCTCGCCAATTAATTTTCCGTGTGGGATTGACTCGGCAGTAAACAAAGTCCCTTGGGGAACATTCGTTTTTACTTCTTCATGTTCTACACCAAAAGCCAGTGAAAGAGTCCAACTGGAAATATCGTAGAAGAGACTATCCTCAAATTGCGTTCTTCTTTCAAACATTCCTTTGATCAAACGATACTGGGGTTGGTTCATAGGAATCACATAGC
>JBGTGG010000022.1:0-2809 GCA_041746855.1 Cyclobacteriaceae bacterium
GGCTACTACTACTGCGGCAAACGGAAAACTTGAAATCCTGCAACGAAAAAACCTGGAGGCACCAGTGGGCTGGATTCAGGATAAGGCAGGTAATGCTTCCACCAATCCAAATGAATTAAAAGATGGAGGTGCATTGCTTCCACTGGGAAGCGATTTAGAACATGGTAGCCATAAAGGATATGTGCTGGGATCTATTGTCGATATCTTTTCTGCGGTGTTATCAGGAGCCAATTACGGACCGTGGGTGCCGCCCTTTGTCAGTTTTCTGGCGCCACCTGCTGATCCGGTCGGGGAAGGTATTGGCCATTTCTTAGGCGCCATGCGGGTAGATGCTTTTCGCCCTGCTGATGAATTCAAATCACATATGGATATCTGGATAAAAAGATTTCGATCTGCCAAAACCGTTGAGGGAAGGGAAAGCGTTTTAATTCCAGGCGATCCGGAAAGAATAATGGAAGCAGAAAGAAAAACCAATGGCATCCCGGTAAACCAAAAAGTAGTTGAGGATTTACAATTGCTTGCTAAGAAACTGGAAATTGATTTTTAGAAACCAGCGGTAATTCCAACACGGAAAACCCACGGGCTATCATATGCTTGAGGCTCGCTGGAATTAACTCTATACGAAAAATTATATAACCCCATTGCGAATAGGCCTGCATTTCTACCTAAGGGTTGGAAGAAACCGCCTCCTGCCATAAAACTATTAAATGACAATCTTGTTGATTCCCCATTTATAAAGGCATACTCATAGTTTAAATACTCATACTCTGCGTGTAAAAAAAGAGGACCCCAAACATTGTAACGAAGAAATGGCGAAATACCATAATCATTTGTTTTAATGGCCGGTGTAATTGTTTTATACTTTGTATAACGATACTGAATCATTACCCCACCCGCTAATTTATCAGTGATTTTATAACCAATTATTGGTGATACAGAAAAGAAGTCAGAATAACTACTGAAGCTGAGTCCAAACCCTCCCCCAAAGAACATGCGATCCCGGAGACTTGGCTTCTCATCCATGGGTTCTTCGCCCCACTGTGCCTGGGCTCCAAATGCCAACAATAAGAACAAAAATGAGAATAGTATTTTCTTCATAACCGTAGCGTTAGTTTTTTTCCGTAATAACGAATATCTCTTCTGTTTCTTTCTTCATCAGATACTTTTCACGTGCAAACTTCTCTAAGGTTTCACGACTTCCTAAAAGTTCATCACGATCTTTGGTTACTTCCTGAATTTTCTCTTCGTAATACTCTTTCTCATTTTCCAATGAATTGAGTTTCGAACTTAACTTAATACGGGAAATCAAATCATTGGAGTCCAACAATAACATCCAAACAAGAAAAACAACTCCTGTTATAAAATAAAAGCTGCGAAAAATGGGTGGCAGTCTCTTCAACATAGCTTAAAAAATAAACCCTAAGATAGGAATTATTTATGATTTTTAAATACCCCTAAATAACAAGGGTCACTGATTGCTCAATGACCCTTGCCTTGCTAATATTTAAGTCAATGGAATTTGACTGTCCGGAATTAGAACTTCTTTCCGGGGAAGTAGGCTATTTCACCAAGCTCTTCTTCAATTCGCAACAACTGATTGTACTTTGCCATCCGGTCTGAACGGGAAGCCGATCCGGTTTTGATTTGACCTGTATTTAACGCCACGGCCAAATCTGCAATCGTACTATCTTCTGTTTCGCCAGAACGATGTGACATGATACATTTATAGCTGTTCCGTTTCGCCAGATTTACAGCATCAATAGTTTCTGTTAACGAACCAATTTGATTTACTTTTACTAAAATGGAATTGGCTGTTTGAGTGTCGATCCCTTTTTGTAAAAATTTCACATTCGTTACGAACAAATCATCACCCACCAATTGTGTTGTTGATCCGATTTTATCTGTCAATGATTTCCATCCTTTCCAATCATCTTCCGCCATCCCATCTTCAATAGAAATAATGGGATACTTCTTTGCCCACGTTGCCCAATATTCCACCATCTCTTCCGACTTCAATTTCTTGCCTGTCGATTTTTTGAATTCATATGTTTTTGTTTTTGCATTGTAGAATTCAGAAGCAGCAGCGTCCATGGCAATGAAGATATCTTCACCCGGTTTGTAGCCTGCTTTTTCAATCGCTTTCAAAACAATCTCAATAGCTTCTTCATTCGATTTGATGTTCGGAGCAAATCCACCTTCGTCACCAACGTTGGTACTTAATCCTTTGCTATGCAAAACACTTTTCAGGTGATGGAAAACTTCTGTCCCCATCTGTAATGCCTGCGAAAAGGTTTTTGCTTTTACCGGCATCACCATAAACTCTTGAAAATCGATCGAGTTATCTGCGTGGCTACCGCCATTCAAAATATTCATCATCGGAACAGGAAGTGTTGTTGCGCCTACTCCACCGATGTAACGATACAACGGCATACCAGCATCCATAGCTGCAGCTTTAGCAATCGCTAAGGAAGTTCCAAGAATGGCATTGGCACCTAATTTTGATTTGTTGGGCGTACCGTCCAATTCAATCATGATCTTATCCAGGAGGCTTTGCTCGTAAGCTGGAAAGCCAACGATTTCAGCAGCGATTTTTGTGTTGACGTTGTTCACTGCCTTCAATACACCCTTTCCTAAAAATTTCTTTTTATCACCATCGCGAAGTTCAACTGCCTCGTGGGTTCCGGTACTGGCACCTGATGGGACAGCAGCGCGACCAAAAGCTCCGCTTTCAGTCATTACATCAACTTCGATTGTTGGGTTACCGCGACTATCTAAAATCTGACGGGCATGGATACTTTCAATTAAACTC
>JBGTGG010000023.1:0-32058 GCA_041746855.1 Cyclobacteriaceae bacterium
GAACTCGAAGCTGAAACAAATTGAATGTTATTGAAAACACGATTACCAGCAGACGAAACACCAGTGATGTCGATGGTTCCGGTTGGTTCTGTAATGGGAAAGGTAGGATTATCTGAACCCACATTACCGGTACCTGCTGAAACTCCGACACTGTAACTCCCTACTGTAGGAAGTGTGAAATCAAAGACATTACTAATGCGAATAGGTGAAGCATTTGCACTGACGGAGGTGGTAGTGGTGGAAGTTGCGATCACCGTTCCTACACTGTTATAAATGGATACAACCAACCCCGTCACTGCTTGATAGGCGGGTATATAATAATCTACATTGGTGATCTTCACATTGGCCGAGGAAGTGGTGAAGTTGGTTCTACGACTGTTGAAATTGTTATCGATCCATACAGTGTTTGCATTTAACGTTGCTGTTCCTCCGGCCACACCCGAAACACCTCCCCATAAAACATTGGTGCCTGTTGCGGTCAACGGACTGGCTACTTCTCCCTGACAATAATTTACCGGACTTGTTACAACTGGAGCAGCAGGGGGATTGCATAAAGTAGAGCGGCTGCCATTAAGCGGTGTTGCACTTAACGCCCCCTCCGACACTGCATAAATTCGCCAGTAATAAAGTGTGTTGACCGCCAACCCGGATTGAATGGATGAAGTTGCATTCGCTGCGGTTTGTGTTACAAACGTGTAATTCACACCATCGGTAGAGCGATAAATAACAAAACCAGTTTCATTGGAAGATAAGTCTGACCAATTGAGCGTCATGGCGGTAGTGCTCAGGTCTGTAAACGTTAAACCAGTAGGGGTATTCGGAACAGGCGAGGCAAACCGATAGGTATTTCCGCTAATGGGTTTGGATGTAACACTTGCTTCTGTAGTGGAGCTCACGGAAGTACCTGCATTGTTTACGGATAAAAATTGTCCGGATCCTGTTGCAGTAGCTGAAATACCAATTGACGCGGAGGCTCCAAACAGCAAGCCTGATTCCCTCCGATAGGAATATTCAATTCTTCCGGTTCCTTCATGGAGTTTAACTTGAAAAGACATGGTATTACCCGCAAAACTTCCCCAGGAAACATTTAAGTATTGAGCAGTAAATACACGACTGCCTGCAACGCCTGTTGTTACATAACTAAAATTAGTTGCGGCTTGGATATTTAGGTTGTCCCACAAGGGAGCGAGTACTGGTCGTGGTGCGCCTCCACTTGTTAGGCTATTGGTAGGTGTTGCGTTCGTTATGGCATCGAGTGCAAGCCAACCATTGGTACTGGCCGCTATCGTTGTGTAGCGTGTTCCTAAATACCAGAAATCAAACCCAATCGGTACAGGGTTAAAATATCCTTCATCTGTATTGCCTGTTCCCCCAGGAGTAGTACCGGATATAGGAGTGAACGTTTCACTGAAAGCTGAAAAGGTATAATTGGTAATTGTTTGACTAAAGCCAGGCAATGAGAACCCTATCGAGAAAAGAAAGACCAGTAGTTTTTTAAACATAATGATGTTTGTTTTGCTAACAAATAAATTTAAAGCAGCCTTGAAAATATTACTTGGAAAAATATTTTCATTTTAGTTACGCATGTAACCCCCAAAATTTGCTTATGATATCCTATTTAATATTCCAAAGCAATTGCGCAAAGACACCTGACGCTATAGAGCGCTATGTTGTATTATTAAAGCTACAAAGAAATAAGAGAAGCGATTGTGGAATTGCGATTCTATTTTTAAAAGGGTCAATCCCGATCTAAAAAGGACGGAAAACTAGTACTACAAAATATTTTTTTTTGAATAAAAAATAAGCGTGTAGACACGGATTATATAGTGGGTAAAAAAGTCCACAGAAAATTTATCTCAATAATGAAGTTGAAGAGCATTTGATTTTTTTTCCGAGATGACTAAAGTAATAAACCGATCAATTCCTATAATTTGCTTTTAGAAAACACGATCATCAGTGTAAACCGATTTCTCAAATACTTGTCTATGGATTCAGTGTATAAACCGGAATCATCAGTAACACCATTGATTAAACTGTAGGAATATTTAAGTTCCGGCTTTATCCATATTGATTTGGCTTGAATGCTATAATTGAATCCAAAGTCGGCAGTTAAATTGAAAGGTTTAAAGTTTAGATTATTTTCCTGGTCTTTTCCTCCCGCGAGTCCTAGTGATGGTGTCATTCCTGTAACGATTCCAAAGTTGGATGTCTTTTTGAATTTGAATAAAGCATGTGCAGGGATTTCAGTAAAAATAGATCCCCGTGTTAGTTCTTCTTTTCCCGGGTTTTCAAATTCAACAACTTCGTTTATAAAAGCCAATCCTAAACTTAATCGAAAGGACACCGGATTGTTTTCAGTAAAGAACAAACAAGTGCCTAAACCAAAACCAAAAGTACCCTTGCTGCTAACGTCTTGAAACGGAGCGCCTGTTTCTTTTACGATGTTCTGGCTTCTTAGTAATTCCCCATAAAACCCGAAACGTATTTGTGCCCACGATTTTAAAGACAGCAGTACCAACGATGTTACAATTAGTGTTGTTCTCATAAATTCAATCTATTACGAGGGCTCTTGTCTGCAAAAGTAGCACAGATTTGTGCACACAAAAAAATCCTGATTAGGTAGGCGTTCTCAAAACCCAAAATACTCCTTCGCATTATAGTAGCTGATGTCGCGAACAATTTTTCCAATCCACTTTTCATCGTGGGGTAATTCACCGGTCGCTACATCTTGCGCAAAGATATTGCAAAGTATACGTCTGAAATATTCGTGACGTGGAAAGGAGAGGAAGCTGCGGGAGTCTGTCAGCATACCGATAAAACAACTGATCAATCCCAGGTTTGATAAGGCGTTGATCTGTTTGGTCATCCCGTCTTTTTGATCCAAAAACCACCAGGCAGAACCAAACTGGATTTTTCCTTTTATTGATCCATCATTAAAATTGCCGATCATCGTGCCAAACAATTCATTGTCGGATGGATTCAAATTGTATAGAATTGTTTTCGCCAACTGGTTCGTACTGTCCAATGCATTCAAAAATTTTGCCATCGCTTCCCCTTGTTTGAAATCACCGATGGAATCAAAACCTGTATCCGGACCAAGCTTGGAAAGCATTCGGGTATTGGTGTTGCGCAACGCGCCTAAATGGAACTGCTGTGTCCAGCCATGGGCGTGGTACAGTTTCCCTAATTCAAGCAGCATGAAATATTTAAAATAGTCGACTTCTTCTTTTGTACTGGTTTTTCCTGCCAACACATTTTTAAAAATCGCATCAACATTCAAAAATGGATTTTCAAAAAAGTACAATTGTTCCAGTCCATGGTCAGAGAGCTTGCATCCTTTTGCATTGAAATATTCTACACGTTTCGCCAATGCTACCACCAATGTTTCTACGCTATTGATTTTTATTTCTGAAACCGCAGAAAGTTTTTCCAAGTACGCTGCGTATGTTGTTGGGTCTTCAATCGCGTAGGCTTTATCCGGACGAAAAGCAGGCAATACTTGTACGGAAAGATGGTCTGCCGCTATTTTCGTGTGCGGTTCCAATGAATCAATGGGGTCATCCGTGGTACAGATTACTTCCACATTCATTTTTTCAATGAGCTTGCGTGTGCTATAATCAGGTGTTTGAAGTTTCTCTGTACAAATTTTGTAAATTTCGTGTGCTGATGTTGGTGTGATCAATTCATCAATATCAAAATACCTTTTCAATTCCAGATGGGACCAGTGATACAGTGGATTGCGTAAAGTATACGGAACGGTTTCTGCCCATTTTTGAAATTTCTCACTGTCGGTTGCTGCCCCGGTAATATATTTTTCATCAATCCCCAACGTACGCATTGCACGCCATTTATAGTGGTCGCCATTCAACCAGATTTGAGTCAGGTTTTCAAATTGGTGGTTACAGGCAATTTCGGCTGACGGAAGATGACAATGGTAATCGATGATGGGTAAATCCTTAACATAATCATGGTAAAGGATTTTTGCGAAATCATTTTGAAGAAGGAAATCCTCATTCATAAATGATTTTTCAGCAACAAGCGATGTCTTCATAGTTTTAAAATTTCTAAAGCATACTGGCAATTCCCCTTTCCAGCCCGCGCAATTCGGCAAGTCCTTTTAGTCTTCCGATAGCAGAATATCCTGGATATGTTTTTTTATTTAGATCATCGAGCATTTGATGTCCATGGTCGGGGCGCATCGGAATGGATTGGTTTTTTCTTATCATGAGGAGCAGTACCTCTTTCACTACTTCCTCCATGTTGGTGTTTCCATCGAGATGATTGGCTTCAAAGAAATTCCCTTCATCATCGCGCTTTGTATTGCGCAGATGGAGAAAGTGGATCCGATCACCAAACTTCATCAACATCTTTATAATGTTATTGTCCGCACGGGCACCTAACGAGCCGGTACAAAAACACAAACCATTCGCCTGATTCGGTGCTGCATTCAATAATTCTTCCAGGTCTTTTTCAGTGCTTACAATTCGCGGCAAGCCCAGGATCGGGTAAGGAGGATCATCGGGATGAATGGCCATTTTCAGTCCTGCTTCGTCTGCGATGGGTGATATTTCTTTTAGAAAATAAAATAAATGTTCTTTTAATTTTTGTGCATCGATGTGATCGTATTCTTTGAGCGCATCCAATACTTGTTCGGGTGTGAAGCTTTCATCACTACCGGGCAATCCTAACAAGCAATTTTGAAACAAGGATTTTTTTTCATCTTCCGGCATTTCGTTGAAGCGGGCAGCGGCTTTTTCAATTTCAGGTTTGGTGTAATCCTGTTCCGCTCCCGGACGCTCCAATAAAAACATATCGAATACTGCGAAACTTGTTTTATCGAAATACAATGCTTTGCTCCCGTTGGGCAATGCGTATGAAACATTGGTGCGCATCCAATCGAGGATCGGCATAAAATTATACGTCACCACTTTTAATCCGCACGCGGCAACGTTCCGTAAACTGATTTTGTAATTCTCAACGTACTGGAGATAATTGCCGTTTTGTTTTTTGATGTCTTCGTGCACGGGCAAGCTTTCGATCACGGTCCAGGTTAATCCTGCTGCTTCAATTATTTCTTTTCGGATATTGATTTCCTCCACTGTCCAAACATCCCCAACGGGTATGTGATGCAATGCAGTGACCACACCTGTGCATCCCGCCTGACGGATATCGTGTAAGGATACTGCATCGTTGGGTCCGAACCAGCGCATGGTTTGTTCCATTAAAACCATATTATATATTTTACCTTTTTTTTTTAAAATCCAATTGAGTTTCCGCCATCTACGGGTATACTTGTTCCGGTAATGAAATGGGATTCGTCTCCCGCCAGGAAGAAAGCCATATTGGCAACATCATCAGGTACGCCAAGTTTTCCCATGGGTGTTCGTGATATTACTTTTTGTTTTCGTTGCGGATCATTGTCCAATGCAGCCGATGACATGGGAGTGGCAATAAAACCAGGTGCAATGCAATTCACACGAATACCTTTTGGTGAAAGGTCCACCGCCATCGCACGCGTCATTCCTTCTATTGCCGCTTTTGATGCGGAATAAGGAACAACATAGGGAATCCCATAAATAGCAGCCATCGAACTGATGTTGATAATACTTCCTGATTGTTGGGGCATCATTACTTTGGCGACTTCCCGCGACAAAGCAAATACACTTGTGGTATTGGTATGGAGGATTTTTTGGAATTCCTCATCCGATACTTCGGTCATAAATTTTTTAAGATTAATACCCGCATTGTTTACCAGGATATCGATTTTTCCTTTTTGTTTAACAATGGTTTTCACCAATTCCGGGATCGCGTTCAGCTCCGCCATATCAAAAGAAATAGCCTGAACATTATTACATATTTCTTTGCACGCTTTATCAAGTTTCTCCTGATCACGCCCGATGATGAATGTATAAATATTATTTGTTGCAAATTTTTTGGCAATAGCAAAACCTAGTCCGGATGATCCGCCTGTTATAAGTGCAATTTTTTGTTCCATTGTTCTTTTTGAATTACGTTACCATTTTGGTTGAATGCCGGGTGCATAGGGAAAGGAGAGTTTCTGATAATACTCCAGTGTTGCAGTCGGTTTTTCTAAACCGGATGGAATAGGCTTTTTAGAGAATGTTTGAAAATAAAGCAGGCAGGCATTTCTCCACCATACCGCTTCTTTGTATTGGATATCAAGGAGCATCGTTACTTCATCGAATAGTTCCTGATCAATTTTTCCTTTTAGTGATGCCCATGTTTTCTGGTATTCTTTTACAGTGTTTGCTCCTTCATAATATTTGTAACACAAAGCATCCCATAAAGTCTTGCCTGATTTTGTTTTATAGTCCCACGGTAAATGGTGGAACCACAATAGATATTCTTCAGGAACAGTATCCAATGATGAAAACAAATCATTTACAGGTTTAGCATATTGACCCACTGCATTACTACCGGTAGCCGTTCTGTTAAATCCAATTCCGTTCGTATCTGCTTTGTGATAATAGGTGGAGGTCCAGTCGTCACGGTGCTTGTCGGTAATCCATGGACCTGGTCCGTAATGATGGCTCCAGTCCATAATATGATGAAGTCCCAACGGAGTCATATACTCGACAGTAGTTTCGCGGGAAGAGAGCATGATGTTTTTTACCGGATCAATAAAACTTTTCTCATTACTAAATGTAAATCGAATCCATTCTTCTGCAAGTTGATCAGAAGAAAGTGAATGATCCCACGCCAGTCTTCCGAACGCATACCAATTGGATTGCGCGAACGGGTGGCCACACCAATTGATGTCTGTACCAATGTTGGCTACTCCGGCAATGCCTGAGAGTTTGTGATCGAACAACGAACCATCAATAACTTTTGCTACTGTTGATCCTTTTCCTTTTGCATACGTATCGGAGTCGAGTGTTTCTTTAAAAAGCGGAGCGAGGTAAACAAAATGGGTACTAAATCCCAAATATTCTTGTGTCAATTGAAACTCCATCATCAATGGTGTTTTTGGCATCGCACCAAACAATGGATGAAAAGGTTCACGGGGTTGAAAATCGATCGCTCCGTTTTTTACTTGCACCATCACATTTGAATGGAACTTTCCATCGAGCGGTTCAAATTCATTGTTGGCTTGCTTGGCGCGATCATCAGGAACTTTGTCATCATATACAAAAGCGCGCCACATCACAATTCCGTTGTGTGGTTGCAAAGCCTCCGCCAACATGTTGGCACCATCTGCATGATTACGACCATAATTTTGTGGTCCGGGTTGCCCTTCCGAATTTGCTTTTACAAGGAAGCCACCGAAGTCTGGAATCATGGAGTAGATTTCATCGGTCTTATCTTTCCACCATTTCCGAACTTCAGGTACTAATGGATCAGCAGTTTTTAATCCACCCAATTCGATAGGTGCACTAAAGCGTGCTGTCAAATACACTTTAATCCCATACGGACGAAAAAGATCGGCAAGTGCTTTTACTTTTATAAGGTACTGTTCAGAAAGTACCAAGGCATTTGCATTCACATTGGTGAGTACCGTTCCGTTGATGCCGATGGAAGCATTCGCCCGTGCATAGTCTGTGTATCGCGGGTCGAGGTATTCCGGGAGTTTGTGCCAGTTCCACAATGAAAACCCTGCATACCCACGCTCCACGGTGCGGTCAAGATTGTCCCAATGATTTAAAATACGAAGGTCGATTTTTGGATCGCTTTGAATAGCAAGGTTCGCAATGTTTTTGTTCGCCTGAAGTTGTTGCAGGAAAAAGAAGGCGCCATATAAAACACCAATATCCGATTGTGCAGCAATGGCAATTATCTTTTTTCCTTTTAAAGAAAGCGTTTGGATTACATATCCATCTGCAGTAGTTGTTTTCGATTTAAGATTTAATTTTTTGATGGCAGGTGAATCAAATGTTCCGCATACAATCGTACCATCTGTTTCGAGAGTGCGGCTTACTGGAATATTTTTTCCTAACAACCCGCTTAAGCCTATCACCATTTCTTTTTCCACTACGGAAAGTGTTGGAGAGTCGCCATCAATGAAAAGTGTTTTGACTTGTTTGTGATATTCTTTTAATAAGGTTGTATCCTTAACGAGTTCATAGCGCAACCATAATTGGTATCCACTTTCCGCCTGCAACGTTTGCAGAATAAGGAAAAGTAAAAGCAGTGTGATGGATTTTTTCATGGTATCTCGACAGGATTATTTTTTGACTTTTCGCAAAGAAGACTCGCGTACGATCAGGTTGTGGCGCAAAAGGATAGAATTTAAATTCCCGGTAGGCAATTTTTTCAATTTATTGATTAGGGTAGTAGCGGCAATTTCACCCATTTCCTGACCGGGATAATCGATGGTTGAGAGGTTCGGTTCAATCACGCGTGAGATTGGATCATTGTTGAATCCGACCACAGCAATATCATCGGGAATTTTAATTCCGGCTTTCTTTAATACCTGAATACACGCTACTGCGGAAGTATCATTCGCTGTAAAAATTCCATCGGGCAATTGTTTCATATTCAGAATCGCTTCAGCAACTTCCGAACTGGTTTGATCGGTAAGTCTATTGTTGAAAACAAGTGAAGGGTCAAAAGCAATACCGCCTTCTTTTAAGGCTTGCTTGTATCCTTCAAACCGATCTGCATATACATTTCGGTTTAAGTTTCCATCTACATGCACAATGCGTTTACAACCCTGTTCGATCAGGTGTAGGGTTGCATCAAATCCTGCTCTTTTATTATCAATTACGATGCTGGTGCAATCCGGATGCTCAATTACGCGGTCGAAGAAGATTACCGGAATTTGTTTTTTGATCACTTCCTCAAAATGATTGGTTCCTTTTGTGTCATACGCGAGCGAAACCATCATCCCGTCAATTCTACTATTGAACATGGTGCTTACGCTGTCGATTTCTTGTTTGAAAGATTCCTGCGATTGGCTAATAATAAGGTGGTAATCGTGGAGGTTGGCGACTTTCTCCATGCCGGCAATCACCGTTGACATAAAAGAACTGTTGAGCCGGGGCACGATTACACCGATGGTTTTGGTGCTTTTGCTGCGCAGGTTACTGGCGAATTTGTTATGGCGATAGCCCATGCTGCGGGCCATGTCGGAAATTTTTTTCTTTGTATCTTTTCGGATTCCTGGGTGATCGTTAAGTCCGCGACTTACGGTGGCAGGGGAAACCTGAAGTGCTTCTGCGATGTCGTAAATGGTAATCTCTTTATTATTCATTTCAATCGCTTACATTACAAATTGGTATAGATAAAGACAAAAATAGGGTATTATTAAAAAATATCATGCAATCGGTTGCATAATTATTTGATATATTTACTTTTAGGGTATTGTTGAATGCGCAAACGATATTTTTAGCCAGTTTGATTATTTTTAACAGGATTAATAAAAACAACTATACAGTATGTTCGGAAAGTTACGCTTTTGCTTTTTAATTCTAGTCTCTTCGACTACTTCCTACAGCCAAAATCCAATTTACCTTGATCCGGCCAAGCCTATCGATGTTCGTGTAGCGGATTTGATTCAAAAGCTCACATTAGAGGAGAAGGTAGCACAGATGATGGATCAAGGCCCTGCCATACCACGTCTTAATGTTCCGGCTTATAATTGGTGGAATGAAAGCCTGCATGGCGTTGCCCGTTCAGGTGTGGCAACGGTTTATCCCCAGGCAATTGGACTCGCAGCCACGTTCGATGAAAATCTTGTGTATAAAATTTCGACTTCTATTTCGGATGAGGCGCGCGCCATGTACAATGCTGCAACCGCCCAGGGATATCAAAAAAAATATGGTGGCCTTACCTTCTGGACACCGAACATCAATATTTTCCGTGATCCACGGTGGGGCAGGGGCCAGGAAACGTATGGTGAAGATCCATATTTGACTTCCCGCATGGGCGTCTCTTTTGTAAAAGGGTTGCAAGGAAATGATCCCAACTATTTAAAGGTAGCTGCGTGCGCCAAGCATTTTGCCGTGCATAGCGGACCCGAACGCTTGCGCCATGAGTTTGATGCGGTTGCTTCTATAAAAGATATTCGGGAAACCTATTTGCCCGCATTCAAAGCGTTGGTAAAAGAAGCAAATGTTGAATCGGTAATGTGCGCCTATAACCGTACGAATGGAGATCCATGTTGTTCGCATAATTTTTTGATAGACGATGTGCTTCGAGGGGAGTGGGGGTTTAAAGGACATGTAGTAAGCGATTGTGGAGCAGTTGAAGATTTATATACAGGTCATAAAGTGACCGGAAGCCTAATGGCCGCTTCTGCCCTTGCGGTAAAAAGTGGAGTTAATCTCGATTGTGGTACGGAGTATAAAACCTTGGTGGAAGCTGTAAAGCAAGGATTGATCACCGAAAAAGAAATTGATGAAGCGTTGGCGGTTTTACTGCAAACCCGTTTCAAATTGGGGATGTTTGATCCTGCCGGGAAAAATCCGTACGATAAACTTTCGCCTGATGTTATTAACAGCGAAGCACATCGCAAACTGGCCAGGGAAGCGGCTGTTAAATCCATTGTGATGTTAAAGAACAATGGTGTATTGCCATTGAAAGATGATCTCTCCAATTACTTTATCACCGGTCCGAATGCTGCCAGTGTGGAGGCATTGATTGGAAATTATTATGGGGTAAACCCGCAGATGGTAACAATACTGGAGGGCATTGCTGGCGCCATCAAACCGGGAAGCCAGTTGCAATATCGGCAGGGTACATTATTGGATCGCCCCAATGTTAATCCCATTGACTGGACCACCGGCAATACAAAAATCAGCGATGCGAATTTTGTTGTATTGGGAATAACAGGTTTGCTCGAAGGAGAGGAAGGTGCCGCCATCGCCTCTGAACATTTTGGTGACATGCTCGATTACAATCTTCCGAAAGGACAAATTGAATTCTTAAAGAAAATTTGCAAGGATAATGACAAGCCGGTAATCGTAATTATTACTGGTGGATGCCCATTGAATTTATCGGAAGTACAAGAGTTGGCCGATGCCGTGTTGATGGCGTGGTATCCCGGAGAAGAAGGAGGGAATGCGGTAGCAGACATCATTTTTGGTAAAACATCACCTTCCGGAAGATTGCCGGTGACATTTCCCAAGTCATTGGAGCAATTGCCGCCTTACGAAGATTATTCTATGAAAGGCAGAACGTACAAGTACATGACGGAAGAACCACTTTACCCATTTGGTTTTGGATTGAGCTATACTAACTTTTCTTATTCCAATATTAAACTTGCTTCACCAACGATAAAGAAAAAACAAAGTACAGAAGTACAGGTAAACTTGACGAATACTGGCAAAGTGGAAGCGGAGGAAGTTGTGCAACTCTATATTACTGATGATGCAGCCTCGGTAGCCGTTCCATTGTTTTCCCTTCACGGAATTAAGCGGATTAAATTAGCGCCTGGAAAATCAGAAGTGGTTTCGTTTCCAATAACCCCCGAAATGCTTGCCTTAGTCAATGACAAAGGAGAGAGTGTTTTGGAGTCAGGCAAGTTTACAATATCCGTAGGCGGTTCACTACCCGGAAGCAGAAGTTTGGCGCTGGGTGCTACTCAGGGTCAACGCGTTACACTTACTTTAAAATAAATTTTTAGAATATCAATTAAAAACAAAAGCATGATTCAAAACAAACTGAGTTTACTCTTTCTTGTTTTGATCTGCATAGCCTGCGAACAACAACCGCTGGCAAGATTTACGATAACGCCTGCTCAAACGTCAGGCAACAGGGGACAATTGGTGCGGGTGCATCTTGATTCCATTACCAATTTACCGGACAGCTTACTTCAATTAGTAAAGCTTGATGATCATACTACAACGCCTATTCCTTTTCAGGTAGAGCATGTAGAGGATCGTGTATTGATTTGGTTTTTACAAGACCAGAAAGATGGAGAACAGCAATACGAACTCATTCATAAAAAATTTTCGAAGGATGAATTTCCGCAGGTGCAAATCGAAAACGACAAGGGCGCGTTCACGATTTCAAGTGCCGGTTCTAACTTGCTGCAATACCATTCTGAACTGGTTTACCCACCCGCAGGTGTTGATTCGGTTTTTAAACGAAGTGGTTTTATCCATCCCATCTGGACTCCGAACAGTCAGGTGTTAACACGTATTCAACCCGCTGATCACTATCATCATTATGGTATCTGGAATCCTTGGACGCATGTGTTGTTCGAAGATGATACAGTGGATTTTTGGAACCTTTACAAAAAGCAAGGTACGGTACGTTTCAAAAAGCTTTTATCAACAAGCATTGGATCCGTATATGCAGGAATCAAAGTAGAACTTGAACATATTGTTTTTAAAAACGACACCACCGAAAAAGTAGCGCTTCGTGAATTTCAAACAATTCGTGTAACGCCTGTTCAGGAGGATAAATATTTTCTTGTCGATATTAAAATCGAAATGGAATGCGCCACGGAAAGTCCCTTTCATATTCTGGAATATCGCTATGGTGGTTTAGGATGGCGCGCCACCGAAGAATGGAATCCGCAAAATAGTGAAGTACTGACTTCTGAAAATAAGACACGCAAAGATGCAGATGGATCAACTGCCAGGTGGTGCATGGTGCAGGGACAATTTAGAAATGACAAAGGTGGGATGGTGTTGCTTTCGCATCCTGAAAATTATAATCATCCTGAGCCTTTGCGCATTTGGCCAGAAGATTCAAACGGTGGTGAAATGTTTGTCAATATCGCCCCGACCAAGTTTGATGATTGGTTGCTGAACCCGCATCAAGCCTATACACTTCAATACAGGTTCGTAGTGTTTAATGGTCGATTTACACCGGAGGAAGCAGCACTGCAATGGCAACAGTATGTTTATTCCCCAACAGTGGAAATTCAAAAATTCTAACAACTACTCTGGTTTTTTTGATTTATACACGTTTCTCGACTGGGAAACTTAGAAAAAAGTGAAAACACGAAGTGCTCCTGAACACTGAATAAGCCTATCTGCTTGATTAATATAGGCTTAAACCATTCCCCCCTTCTATTTGGATTATTTACCCTCGCTTTAAATAAATGAATAAAACCACATTTAGATGTTAAAATAGCATTGTATGGTCAGTTGGTTAAGTTGGATGCGTGGAAAACTAAAAGACCCTTCCAAGCGAGAACGGTTCATGTGGACACTCGAAATTGGGTTGGGGGTTTGCGCGGCACTCTTCATCCTAATCATGCTGCTCATTTTTCTAAACTAAAAACCAAACAAATACTTATGAGACAACTTTTACAATTTAAGTTGAGAATAGCGAGCCTGTTGGTGCCACTCCTGCTGATGGCGTTCGTTGTTCAAGGACAGACCCAACTGACCGGAACAGTTAAAGATGGAACTGGATCAGCGCTACCAGGAGTGAACGTGATTATCAAAGGCACAACTTCAGGAACCACCACGGATGCAGATGGAAGGTTTTCCATGCAGGCCAGTTCATCAGATGTACTCTTGATATCTTTTATAGGCTACAAAAGCCAGGAGATAGTGGTAGGCAATTTAACTGCCATCAATATTACCATGGAAGAGGACATTGCTTCCCTTGAGGAAGTTGTAGTGGTGGGTTATGGAACACAACGCAAGAGTGATTTAACAGGAGCGATTGGTTCTGTTAATGGCGAATCATTGAGAGGTTCGATCACAGCCAGTGTGGACCAAGCTCTACAAGGGCGTGTTGCCGGTGTACAAGTACTCCAAAATTCAGGACAGCCCGGTGGTGCTGTTTCCATCCGGATACGGGGTACTTCATCCCTTACACAAAGCAGTGAACCGCTATATGTAATTGACGGAATTCAGATGTATGGAAATGCCCAGGGTATTGCCGGTTTCGATTGGCAGGGTGGTTCAGGAGGGCAGCAAGCTGGAGCTGTTAATGTGTTGGCCGCAATAAATCCGAACGATATTGAAAGCATGGAAGTGCTTAAAGACGCATCCGCTACAGCTATTTATGGTTCCAGGGCAGCTAACGGTGTGGTGATTATTACAACCAAACGTGGTAAAAAGGGGCAGGCCAAGTTGAGCTATAACGGCTATTATGCAGTCCAGGAAGTATATAAAACATTTGACATGATGGATTTGCCTGCCTATGCAGCTTATAATAATGAAGTGGCCCAGGAGGTAGCATCTATTAATGCTGATGCGAGGTTTGCTGACCCTACAATACTTGGCCGTGGTACTGATTGGCAAGCAGCAGTTTTCCAACCTGCTCCTATGCAAAGCCATACCATTACCCTGTCGGGCGGATCGGAAGGAACACAGTATATGGTTTCAGGTGGGTACTTTGAACAGGAGGGTATCATCTTAGGCTCCAACTTCAAGCGTTTCAATTTGCGAACCAATATTGAAAGCAAGGTAAGAGATGGTATTACTATTGGAGCTAATATCGCACTATCACAGAGAGATGAAAGGATCACCCTACAAGATGGTGGTGACGGTGTGATCTCGCAAGCCGCCCAAATGCCTCCGCACATACCTGTCAAAGATTTTAATGGAAACTATGCAGGCCCCGATCAGCCTAACGTTTCGGCCCAAATCGGTTCCAACCCGGTGGCCTTGGCATTGCTCAGAAATAACACGGTGCTCAATCATCGGGTAATGAGCAACCTATATGCTGATATCAGGATTATTAAAGACCTTACTTTCAGATCTGAAGTATCTGTTGATTATGGGAATACACTCAATATGGCGTTTCAACCCAGTTACGCTTGGGGTCGGATAGAGAATCCTGTAAGTAGATTAGGGCAAAGGTCTGACCAAAGTTTTTACTGGCTATGGAATAATTACGCCACATACTCCAAGTCATTGGGCAATCATGAATTCAAAGTAATGGCAGGCACAGAAGCACAAAGGGGTACATGGGAAAGTTTTACGGCCTACAAAATAAACCTGCCCAATGATATTCCTGTAATGAACCAAGGTGATATTTCCCCGATTCCGAACACTGGAAATAAAAGTTGGAATACATTGGCCGCCTATTTCGCACGGGTAAACTACAGCTTTAGCGACCGGTACTTGCTCACCGCCACTATCCGAAGAGATGGATCCTCAAGGTTTGGCCCACAAAACAGATGGGGATGGTTTCCATCTGCATCATTGGGCTGGAGGGTATCCCAAGAGGATTTCCTGTCCCAGGTGGAGATGATCGATAATTTGAAGTTGAGAGTAGGGTGGGGAATGACGGGTAATCAGGAAATACCCAACTATGCGTTTGGTGCAGCATTGACTACAGAGAACTCTGCTTTTGGTACTGCCGTGCGCAACAGCCGGTACTCAAACCCTTTTGTACAATGGGAATCTTCTGAACAATTCAATGTCGGTTTGGATGCTGGCTTCTTAGGTGGCCGTGTGGAATTGACTTTTGACGCCTACTTGAAGAAAACCGATAATCTGCTGCTCGAAGTAAGCCTCCCTAATATTTTTGGAACGCAAGTAGCTGGCCCATTGGCCAATGTAGGCAGTATGGAAAACAAAGGAATTGAAATCTCCCTTAATTCTGTCAACATCGACAAAGGTAAGTTCAGATGGAATACCAATACCAACGTCACCATCAACCGCAACATGGTAACCAGCATGCCCGGTAATCCTATCCTCCGAAGCGTTTACTGGTACACAGGGTTCCAGACTGCCACCCGCACCTATACGGGTACGCCAGTAGGGCAGTTTTATGGCTATGTGATGGAAGGCATATTTACTTCGAAAGAAGAAATTGAGAACCATGCTACTCAAATCCTTGCCCCCGGTACGGTAACAACTGAAGATCCGGGTGGGCAAAACCTGATCGAAAAAACTACAGGACTTTGGCTTGGCGATGTAAAATGGAAAGACGTAAATGGTGATGGAGTTATTGACAGTAATGACCAGACCATCATCGGTGATCCTAACCCCGACTGGTCATTTGGATTTAACAATACACTTACCTACGGGCCTTTTTCATTAGATGTATTTGTGATCGGCACTATCGGAGGTGATATCCTTAATTACTCAAGGGCAAGGAATGAACAGATGGTAGGCATATTCGACAATCAGGCAATGTCCGTGCAAAACCGTGCGCAAACGCAGCTCAAGCCGGGAGAGGGCACAGATATTAACAATATAGACCACGTGGAACTGATCAATCCGAATACTAACATGCCAAGGTTTGACAATGGTGCAGAAAATTTTAACCACCACATGTCAAGCCGGTGGATTGAAGACGGGACCTTTGTAAGGTTGCAAAACGTTAAGCTGGCCTATACGCTGCCTGTTGCAATGACACAAAAGGCAAGGATATCCAGAGTACAGGTATATGCTAACATTCAAAACCTGGCCACTTTCACAAAGTACTCGGGATTAGACCCTCAGGTAGGGGCATTTAACCAGAGCTCACTTATGCAAAACGTTGACATGGGACGATACCCCATACCACGTGTCTATACTTTTGGCGTGAACGTAGATTTTTAATAATCATAAAAGATAAATTTACTATGAAACGATATATAAACTATTATTTGGCAATCGTGCTGACCTTTTCATTCAGCAACTGTTCGGATGATTTTCTGAACTTTGTGCCGGAAGACCAAGCTACTGTAGGTACGTGGTATCGCAATGCACAAGAGATCCGTATGGCTACAGCTTCTTTGTACGGAAGGCCCTGGTGGCAATTCACCGATGTATTTCAGTGGTGTGCAGGGGATTTACTTCCGGGAGATTTGCTCCATGTGTGGGATGAAGAGGGAGCCTTTTTCATGTTGTCCCAAAATGAATCGAACAGGCATATCCTGGATGGATGGAGAGGATTGTACAACGTAGTGTCTTATGCCAACCTCATCATTGACGATATGCCCGCCATAGCGGGTGGGAGTGGCGTAAGCGCGGATGTGATCAATGCGGGTCTTGCCGAGGCCAGGTTCTTTCGTGCAGCCGCTTATTTTCAGTTGGTTGAGTACTGGGGAGAGGTTCCCATTGTTGAAAACCCAGCTGCCAAGGTGGCCACCAATAACCTGCAATTGCCACGGAACACACTATCTAGCATCTATGAATTTATCCGTAGGGATTTGGTGTTTGCCGCAGAGCACCTTCATGCCGTAGATGACCCTGGTCGCGTCACTTCGTGGGCCGCCAAAGGTATGCTAGCAAAACTCCACGTTACCTTAGGACAGCGGAGTGTAGGAGGCGGCAGTATTGGTTCGGCCAATGATTTTACAATTGCAGCAGATTATGCGACAGATGTGATCAATAACAGCGGAAGAAGTCTTTTCGCTAATTACGAGGATATGTTTAAAGTTGCCAATGAGCGCAACCCGGAAGTACTATTCTCCATCCAGTGTATTAACGGGGGCTGGGGATTTGGCAGCAGCCGTCAAGCACGGTTTGGCCGCAATATTGAACTCACCGGTGATGGAACGGCTTGGGGCGATGGCAAGTGTATAACCTATAATTTCGTTAACAATCTAAACACCAATGCGGGAACCGCAACTGATTTGCGCAGGAAGGCCATCTATATGAATAATGGCGATTTCTACAATTATGTAGCCACTGAAAATGGAGGTTACACGTATGAGATCGTAGTTCGTGATGAAGAGGGTGTTGCTATAAACGGTGCCACGCCCACATTGAACAGTCTCAAAAAGCATATTGTAGGCAATGAAAACGATCATGGTTTTACAATCACTAACCAAGACTCCCCCTTTGATATATATATGCTCCGTTTAGCCGATGTGTACTTGCTGTTGGCCGAGGCTGAACTGGCCGGTGGAACTACACTCAATGCAGGCAGTGGTTTGAACGCCTTTAATGCGGTGCGGGAACGTGCCGGTCTGAATCCCAGAACATCCGCTACCTATGAGCAAATTTTCAATGAACGTAGGGTAGAATTTGGTCTGGAATCACAGGGCTGGTTGGATGTAAAACGCAGGTACTATCGCAATTCGCAACAGACTTTGGATTACCTTAACAGTCAGGGGAGAGCTGCTCAGTATTATAGAATCTTGGAAGAAACCTCCCAGGAAAACGATCCGGCAGGATATGAACTGGTGTATTCAAGTAATGATAATGGTAATCCATCTATTTTACCCCCCGGAGCCTATCTTGGAGCAGGCAGCCGTACAGACAATGAAAATGAATTGAGCATCAACAGTTTTACGGGTGCCAGGATGATAATTCCCATACCGGTTACCGAAGCCGTGGCCAATCCTAAGTTGAAAGAAGAACCTCAGGAATATGTTTTTAACTAAAAAAGTGACTGAAGCCATGAAACTATCAAAATATATATCCTCTGTGCTCATTCCCTGCTTATTTATGAGCACGCTTTTAATTATCTCATGTGAAGACGATGATGGAATGAGTATTGAGTCTCCCGATGGCCCAGCAGCCATTGGCTATATCAGGGTAACCAACCCCCTCGCATCGGATTCGCTACTGGTCAGAGCCCAGCTAGGCACTACCGTTGCAATTATGGGACAAAACTTGGGTGGAACCCGGGAAGTATGGTTCAACGACCGTCAGGCGATTATTAATCCGAGCTGGGTAACCAATAGGACAATCATTGTGGTAGTGCCAAATCAGGCACCGTTGGATATAACCGATGAAATTTATCTGGTTGATGCCAACGGTCAAACACTAGCTCATCCTTTTGAAGTCACCATCCCACCACCCGTTCTTGCCAGCGCACGCAACGAATGGCCGCAACGTGAATTAGGCGAAAAGTTGAGGATCAATGGAAACTATTTCTTTGATGTACAGGGTGTAGTGCCCGTGATAGTAACATTTACGGGAGGAGAAGAAGCCATAGCTACTGTAATAAACCAGACGCTGTTAGAAGTAGAAATACCGGAGAGTGCTGAAGAAGGCCCTGTAACGGTAACGACCAATTTTGGCGAAACAGTATCTACTTTTCACTTGTGGGACAAGCGAAACATTGTTCTGAACTTTGACGATCTGGTGGCTAACGGCTGGCGTATCGGCCTCACAGAAACCGATGACGATGCCATTGACGGCAATTATCTGGTGGTGAGGGGGAACATTAATGCCAACCAACGGGATGAAGGCCCAGGAGCCCCGGCACAGTCTCCCTTTACAATGGAATACTGGGGTGGAAGTGATCCTAATAGAACGGAAAATTTTTACCCGCTATACCCTAACTCTTACCGGGATTACGTGTTGAAGTTTGAAGCCAAAGTGAAGGTCTGGTATGGAGGCTACCTAAATCTCTGTCTTTCCACACCAAGTCATACCAACAGTAATCAGGAGATATGGAGCAACAGCCTGAATTCCCGCGCAATATGGGGTCCATGGGCTGAAGCAGGAGCAGAATATACAACGGAAGATAGATGGATAACAGTCGTAATGCCAATGACGGAGTTTCAATACCACATGGGCCAGCCCAATACCAATATAGAGTACACACCGGGACAACCATTCATAGAAACTGCAGCAGGATCATTCAGTACATGGTTGATTGGCTCACCGGAAAATGATGGAAATTTTGTTGAATTCTTCATTGATAACATCCGATTTGTTGAACCCTAATTAAAAATTTTTAGCAATGAAAAATATAGTAAATAAAATTCAAGGGTTCGCTTTACTGCTTGCTGTTGTAAGCTTGGTATTCGTTTCTTCTTGTAACGAGGATGATATTTCGGGACAAGTGCAATTGCTGAGCTTTGGACCCTCTGGGGTAAAGCATGGTGATGAGATCAGTTTCATCGGGACAAACCTCGATAAGGTAACAGCTATCGTTTTAAAGCCTGCGGTGGAAATACCCCGTAGCGCATTCAACAGCCATACGAAAGATAAAATTACGTTAACTGTGCCGAACGCTGCCGAAGCAGGGCTAGTGATACTAAAAACCTCTTCTGGTGACATTGAATCAAAAACGATTCTAAATTTTGATGTACCGGTAGTGATTTCCAGTATTACCCCAGCGGAAGCGAAGCCCGGATCTAACATTACCATTACTGGTGAAATGGTCAATTGGATAGAAAGTGTAACTTTTGCCAGCGATCAGGTGATAGAGAAGGATGACTTTGTAAGCGTATCTGAAACCCAGGCCATTATACAAGTGCCTATGCAGGCTCAAACAGGCTTCCTGATCTTTGCCCTTGGCGGCACTGAACCTTTGACTTTCGGCACTGAGGAGCAGTTGATCGTAACCGTGCCCACGGTAACTGGAATTAATCCAGTTTCCATAAAGCATACGGAGAACCTGACAATAACCGGTACAGATTTGGATCTTATTACCTCCGTTGTCTTTGGAGGAGGTACTGCTGTTTTGAAAGCCGACTTCGTTAGCCAGTCCTTGAGTGAAATTGTTGTCGGTGTTCCTTCAGCTGCGGTTAAAGGGAAGTTAACGTTAATACAGGCATCGCCTATAGATGTGGTTACCGAAGATGAATTGACCATTATCCTTCCAGCAGGAACCTCTGTTTCACCTTCACCTGCAGTTCCCGGTACTGATAATATAACCATTACCGGTACCAATCTTGATTTGGTTGCAGAGCTAACGCTGCCCGGACTGACCCCAATTCTCGCCACAAGTTTTGTTAGTCAGACAGCCACTCAAATTGTACTGTCCGTACCAGTGGGAACGAAATCAGGAGGAATTGTTTATAAGACCATTCACGGCTACTCCAATAACTTGGGTGTAGCTGTTGTTGTACCAGGTGTAGGCCCTTCTCCATTGCCCTTTACACTTTACGATGAAGCTATAGCCGCAGGAGGTGGCAACCATAGTTGGGACGGCACCTCCGTTATTGGTAGTACCGAACAATTTTATTCCGGTGATGTGTCTTGGAAATTTACGACCACGGCAGGAGGTGGGTTATCCGGAGGAGACATAACCGCTGTAGACGTTACAGGTCAGGGGTCTTTTATTTTTGCGCTATATGGTGGTGATCTGGGTGGTCAGAGCAGCGTGAATGTGGCAGCCATTCTCAACGATAAATGGGATAGCTACAATGCGGTCCAATTAACACCCGGAAAATGGACTGAATATGAAATACCGATGAGCAGCTATCCGACTGTGGATTTTTCACAAATCGTAAGGTTTGCATTTAAGGTAGAGGGAATTTCCAGTTCGACTATTTATGCCGACTATGTTGGCTTTGGTGCGAAAACCACACCTGCGCCTTTGGATCTTGTAGTGTTTGAAAATGCCCTTGCCGATGGATTAGCGCCTGGTGGATGGGGTGAAGGCTATACAGACTTTGCTAGTACAGAAGTATATCGTAGGGGTAGAAATGGCCGCTCTATAAAAGTAGATTTCCCTGGCGGCTGGGGTGGTGGTGGCCAGATCGTGATACCAGATGGTGAAGACAATATGTCTTTGGCGGGTATGACCAAGTTTGCTTTCTCCATCTATGGTGGTGAAGGCTCCGATGGTGTAGAGATACAGGTTAACCTTAAAGTGGATGCAGATAATCCACAAACAGTCACTTTGCAAGAAGGTGAATGGGTAGATGTAGAAATACCTATTTCCGACTTTGCTGACCTCACAGAGTTCAAAGAAATCTGGTTCCAGGATAAAGGTACTGCTGTTACAGTATATATAGACAATATTGGATTCAGAGAATAATAAAAACAGAAAAAAACCAACCACACCCGTCTTCATTGATGAGGTTGGATTGAATTTTTAAAATTAAATCAGAGATAAAGAATCGGTTCGTAACTGGTTCTTTATCTCTAACTTTTTATTTAAAAACATATTTGTATGCATCGAAAATTTTTGCTTTTTATAATGAATACTCATAAGCTGGTGATCAGTAAATGTTGTCTTATCGTCATTGGACTTTTGGTTTCTTGTGATAGCAATACACCAGAGCCAGAGCCAGAGCCAGATCCGGTTTCGGACAGCGTTACTATTACCGTAAACCTGGCAAATAAACATCAGGAAATGATAGGCTTTGGAGGTGCACTTACCTGGTATAGCAATTGGTTAACCACCCATACTAAAGTAAATGAAATTGCAGACCTGATGTTCACCGATTTAGGTATTGATATTATCCGTTTAAAAACATGGTATTATCCGGATAATTACCCAACCAATAAAGAAGTCAGTAACATGTCCAGTAACGGTGGTAATGATTACGCCAAAGCACATTGGGATGCAACCAATCAATTATACACGCTAGCTAAAGATCGAAATCCGAATATAAAAGTCTTGTTGACTTCGTGGGGACCACCCATATCTTTGAAAGACAATGGTAATTTGAGGGAAGGCACGCTGAAGAAAGATGAAGACGGGTTTATGTACGATGAGTTTGCCGAATACTGGAATGATCTTTTTGATTACACCCCTTTTAATCCCGACTATGTCGGCCTTCAGAATGAACCCACTTACACAAATCCAGGCTGGACAACCTGCAGGTGGTCTATTAATGAAACTTCAGTTCTTCCAGGGTTTAATACAGCTCTCAACGCGGTGTACGACAAAATAAAAGACCGGGCACATGTACCGTTGTTGATTGGCCCCGAGTCGCAGGATATACCGACCTATAGCCCTTTTGTGAATGTGTTGAAGGACAATCCGAATTGCGCCATCTTTGGCTGGCACCCCTATAATATCGATAGATCCACTTCGGGCCCATCCATTACGGCTTCATTGAATAATGTGGCTGGCTTTTCAACAAAGCCCAATATGATGACGGAGTTTTCGGATAATCTATCGTGGTTTAATACGGCTGTATTTATCCAGCAGTCGCTGATCCATGCCAACACATCAGCTTATATTTATTGGAAGCTCATGTGGGCCACTCCTGCTTCTGGCGAAGATGCAGCAATGATCAGTACAGGTTCTAGCCCTACCTCTCCTTTCGTGGTTACACCCTATTACCACCTGATCAAACATTTCTCAAAAAACATAGATGCAGGATATTTTCGAATTGAAACGACTACATCCGCTACACCCGTTTCCGATTTGGTGACATCAGCCTTTGTGAATCCGGACAATACAAAAGTCACCATTGTCGTAATCAACAGGGGTACTGCAGCTGCTAAAGTAAATTTTGTAGCCGAAGGTAAGACGACCACCGACATTAGTGTGGTGCAAAGCAAGGAAGGAAGCTATTACACATCGGTAACAACCACTTCCCCTACAGAAGCTTTAAGTCTTCCGGCCAAATCAATAACTACGGTAGTGCTTGATATTTAATAGTGGCAATGTTTGGACGGTTCTTTTTTACCTTGGTTTGGGTCTTCATTTCTGTGCAGGCGTTTTCACAGGTAGATGATGACGCAACCGAAAAAACCAAAACACTTTATGCTAACTTAAAGGCCATTCAAAATGCGCCTTTTTTTTTATTTGGTCAGGAGTTTTTCAACAGCTTTCAATACAGTTCCGGTAGTGCGCACGGTGATGAAACGTATTCCGATTGCTTTTCAGTAACGGGTGCGCATCCTGCCGTGCTCGGTTCTGATTTCCACTATTATCTCGACAAAAGTGCAACGGAAAGAAGTTACCATACCGAAGCGGTGAAGTGGGCCTATCAACAAGGACTTGCCATAACTTTTGATTGGCATTTGTCTGGAAAAGGAACCACAACATACGAATATCGCGAAGCAACAAAAGATTTGGTAGACAACATCGTTGCGTTTCCGGATGGCGAAGACCGCCAATGGTTCTTTGGTGAACTCGATAAAGTAATTGCCATCATCAACAATGACTTGGTAGTGGATGATGAAAGAATACCATTCGTGTTTCGACCTTTTCATGAAATGAATGGTGGATGGTTTTGGTGGGGCACGCAGGCAACCACCGCTGCGAACTATAAACTGTTGTATCAACTTACGGTGGAGTATGTGAAGGAAAGGACAACAAGCGTTTTGTTTTGTTGGTCGCCCAATACACCAACGAATTTTAATTATTATCCGGGTGATGAGTTTGTAGATGTGTTGGGTCTTGATGCATATGAAATCAACACGACAAGCTTCCGGCAAAATATGGCCCTCATTGCAGATCATGCACAAGCAAATAATAAAGTGGCGGTCTTCAGTGAATCGGGATTCAGAAACGATGGTACAAATGGCGATATGGCTTCAATGTATTGGAAGGACACCATTATTCCTGCAATCGTTGATGATCCCTCAGGCAAGGCAATAAAAATCGCATGGGTACTCACCTGGATCAATGCAAGTTGGTCAGTACCGTATGTTCCGCACCCTGCAAGTAGCACAGTTGCCAAACAAAGTTTTATGGACTTCAAGAACTTAAGCTATACGATTTTTAGTGATGAAGTTCAAAATATGTATGAACCCTGGATGATTGTAGCAGCACCTCAGGAATTAGGGGAGCAGAAAAAAGATATAAAAATTTTTCCAGTGCCTGCACACACAACTTTCACTATTCAACTCGAAGGATTTGTAGAGCCCGCAAGAATCAGTATCTACGATATGACAGGCAAAGTTGTTTTTGAAACTGAAATGGATGGAAACGAACTGACCCTGGCAGTCGATGATCTTCCTGCCTCCGGAATTTATTTGGTGCGCGCAATAGACCGCTCAAAGTCAATTAGTAAAAAACTGATCATCCAACGATGATCGAAATGGGGATTTTCGGAATATCAGAAATAAGTCGTAAATTCTCCGCTTAAATCTGGTTACAAAATTTGTATGCGTTTTTATTGTGCCATTATCAGCTTCTTTCTTGCAATGGGTTTTGCCAGTGCACAGCCGGAAGATTTGCGCAACAAGAATATCGCGTTCGATCAACTCCTTAAAGACCCAAGTTTATTGCAGAGTTCGATCAACTGTATTTTACAAGACCGTGATGGTTTCATTTGGGTAGGTACATGGTCGGGCCTTATCCGGTATGATGGATATAACACTACTATTTTTCATTCTGAGGATCTTCCTGGAAAAATAAGAAGCAATAAAATTTTAGAAGTCTATGAAGATCGTAATGGGTTTCTATGGATAGGAACACACATGGGCGGATTGTTTCGGTATGATAAAAACAAAAATTATTTCGAGCATTTTGTAAACGATCCGGGTGATATCACCAGCCTGAGCAACAACAATGTATGGGCTATCCATGAAGATGGTACTGGGAATTTATGGGTGGGTACAGAAGAAGGATTGAATATTTTGCAACCGGGCGATTCTTCTTTTGTGCGGATATCACGTTCAACAACTCCTTCTTTTAGTTATGATTTCGTAACAGACATTTTGCTTTCTTCCAGGAATGAATTGTGGATTGCCACTGAATTTGGATTGAATAAATTAATCATTTCAGAAGAAAAAGGTGAGCAAAAGTATTTCTTTGACCGGTACCTTTATCACGAGGATGTCCCCGGCATTTCTTTGCAGAACTATATCTATCAATTGGAAGAGGTGATTGTGGATGGGGTTTCAACTATATGGATGAGTACCAAAAAGGGACTGAAAACATTTGAAGAAGGTAAGCTAAAAAATTACACGAAAGAAGGTATGCCCCTTAGCCATAGCTTTTTTCGAAGCCTGCTTACTGTTGATGGTACGGAACCTTTTCTGATAACAGGATCTGAAACCGGAATTTCTTTTTTTGATCCTCGGAGCAGAAAATTTACTGAACCTTTAAATCGATATCAGAATGGCGTCAACTTTAGCCATGGTTCGATCTCCTTCCTGTACCTTGACAAAGGTGGTGTGTTATGGGCGGGGACCAAGAAGGGATTAAATAAATTCGATACTTATACAAAGGAATTTGAGTCCTTTAGTACAGCACAATTTGATCCCACGAAGAGTATTATCACGGGTATTCAACCGTCAACACGGGGTGGCTATTGGGTGTCCACGAATGGGGGTGGCTTGTTTAAATTTGACAGCCTTAGCACCTACAAAAAATATAAGATTACCGCCCAGGGTGGGAATGATTTTACCGAATTCATTCAAACTTTATTTTCCGACAGAAAGGGAAACCTTTGGGTAGGAACAGCGGGAGGTGGGGTGTATCATTTTGATGAAAGCAAAATCGTTAAAGAAGGGGAGATTTCAAATTTTAAACGTTTTTATACCGGATCCCCCGAACCCTTGCAAGATGATTACATCATGTCGTTAACAGGGGATGATGAAGGGAATGTTTTCGTGGGATCCTGGAGTGGTGGGTTATCTAAGATTACAGCCGAGCATGAAATTGTAAGGTATGAACACCCAGCCTTGGTGAGTGCACCGCTCGTTGTTTTGTATGCAGATCACTCCGGTTTTGTATGGATTGGAACAAGGGGAAATGGTTTTTATAGATTTAAAGAAAACATTGCAGGGTTTGATGTCGAGCATTTCAAAACTGGAGATACTGAAAACCACATTAGCAACAATTTCATTAATGCCATTTATGAAGATCATGCAGGCATGTTATGGATTGCTACCGATGATGGATTGAATTCATTTGATAGAAGAAACAAAACCTTTAAGAAACACCAACTCGATGGTGGTCCCAGTAATAATGTGATCGCCAGTATTTTGGAAGACGACCAGGGAAAGTTATGGTTGGCTCACTGGAATGGTTTATCGGTGATTGATCCCGCGGATGAAGAATGGATTCGGAATTTTGATACCAACGATCACATCATGGGTGGGTTTTTTTACAGCAATGTTTGTATGAAAAATTCAGATGGGCTTTTATATTTTGCCGGGTCAGTAGGATTTAATGAGATCGATCCAAAGAAGATCGGAAGAAACCCCAATACGTATCCGTTGGTCTTTACCAATTTTGAATTGTTTGGAAAATCGGTTCTGTACGACCAGGAAATCAACGGACGAGTATTGCTCGACAATCCCCTTCAGAATGATTCGCACATCACATTGAAACATTATGAAAATTCAATAGCCTTTGAATTTGCCTCCCTTGATTATGCTGCACCACAAAAAATTCGATATGCTTATATGCTGGAGGGTTTTACAGACAGTTGGAGTTATACTTCCAGCGAAAGAAGGTTTGCGAACTATACCAATTTGAACAGTGGCACTTACATCTTTAAAGTGCGTGCTACCAGTACCGATGGGGTATGGAGCGAAGTGGTAAGCAAAGTGTTCATTACCATTCATCCACCTTGGTGGAGGAGTCCGTGGGCGATCATTATATATGTGTTGATTACCATTGGTGTGCTATATGGCTTCCGGAAATTGATCCTGATCCGCGCCAATTTTATGCACGACATAAAGCTGGAACGCTTACAGCGCGAAAGTTTGGAAAAACTCAACAGAGCAAAATTGCAATTCTTTACCAATGTATCACACGAATTTCGAACACCACTTACCCTCATCCTCGGCCCCGTGCAGTCGTTGCTCGAATCAACGGATCTTGGAAAAAGCGTGCGCGATCATATTTTAAGTATCAGCAACAATTCCCATCGCTTGCTTCGGTTGGTGAACCAGCTCCTTGACTTTCGCAAAGCAGAATCGGGGAATATGGAATTAAAGGTTTCGGAAGGAAACCTGGCACGCTTTGTCAAAGAGATCAAACTTTCATTTGCCGACCTCGCAGAAAAAATGGAAATTGATTTGCAGCTTGAAACTTCTTCCGAGGTAATCAAAGTGTGGTTTGATCGTGATCACTTTGAAAAAATCCTGTTCAACTTGTTATCAAATGCCTTTAAGCATACACCTTCCGGTGGACGGATTTGCATTGCATTAAAAGAATATACAGATAAGGTGGTGCTGATAGTTCAGGACAATGGCAGCGGTATCAAACAAGAGCACTTTGATAATTTGTTCCAGACATTTTTCAGTTATGATGAAGATCGCCATCATACCGGAACGGGCATTGGCCTTGCGTTGACCAAGAGCCTCGTGGATATGCATCGTGGTGTTATTGAAGTAAATACTGAAGAAGGAAAGTTTACCGAATTTTTGATCACGTTGAAAAAGGGATCAAAGCATTTTGATGCAAGTGAAATCCAACACTTCTCCGATGATATCGAGTCCATGGACCACTACCCATCGTTGATGCAGGTGGAGTTGGATGAAATTCCGTTCGAGCAACCAGAGGAGACTACGGAAGTGGATCCGGACTTGCCGAAGTTGCTCATTGTTGAAGATAATATCCAGGTGCGCCTATATATCAAGTCTATTTTCAAGAAACATTATACAGTGCTCGAAGCAGCCAATGGTGAAGAGGGTTATCATATGGCAAAGGAGGTGATTCCGGATGTGATCATCAGCGATATCATGATGCCGGTTATGGATGGTATATCGCTATGCAAGAAATTAAAATCAGGAAAAGTAACGTCACACATCCCGGTGATTTTATTGACCGCACGTACTTCGTTGATTTTTAAAGTGGAAGGGCTTGAGACAGGTGCAGATGACTATGTTTCAAAACCCTTTAATCCAAAAGTGTTGGAGTTGAAAGTGCGCAATTTGATCCGGATGCGCACTAAACTGCATGAGTTCTTTAATGACCACCGCAAGCTTGTAGTAGAGCCAGCACGAATTGAACTTACTTCAACCGATGAATTGTTTATCCAACAAGTATTGCAAAGTGTGGAAACCAATATGGCAAACTCGGAGTACTCGATTGACGCACTATGCCAGGATGTAGCGATGAGCCGTACACAGTTGTATCGGAAGCTAAAAGCCATTACGGGGTTATCTGCAAATGAATTTATTCGCTCGATCCGGTTAAAGCGTGCGGCACAGTTGCTGAGCCAGGAACAACTAACAGTAGCAGAAGTTACCTATGAAGTAGGCTTTTCGGATTTGCCTTACTTCCGGGAGTGTTTTAAAAAAATGTTTGGTGTAAACCCATCTGAATACGCAGCCTATGCTAACAATAGTTGAGAGAAGCTTTTCGTGAGGTTGTGCTGGCGTTCCGGTCTAACACCCCTTTTTCTTATCCATTCATAATCAATTTTGGCCGTTCGTGATTTTTATTTTAGCAAGTTGGTAGGCAAAATGCATTAGTCCCGGTTTTTGGTTTGCTTATTTGAGAAAAGAATGGTTTTTTAACGAAGCTTTAGTTGGCAAGCTTTCACTCCCTTGATTTTTTGATATGACAACAACCAAAATAAAAAGTATTGAAAAATTTTTTCTGAACACTTTGTTAAGAATTGTGATAGCCGGTGTTTTTCTAATCCTTACATCCAACTTAATATTCTTTCCCGAAGATATTATCTCTATTTCTATCTCAGTAGGAATTTTGCTTACGAGTTTTTTATCGTATTTCCTTCGAAATAAATATCCTACATTGTCGGTCTTGATCCTTACCAGCATTGCCCTTGTGGCGATGTGCTACCAACGGTTAACGGTTCCCAATACTTCAACTACTTTATCTGTAGTAATTATTGTGGGTTTTATTTTTTCAGTGATGTTGAAGGGGAGGATCCTGTGGGTGATGCACGCCATTACTTTTTTAATTCTCAATACCATATTTATTCTGAAACAAAATGATGCAGTCACAGCCGCGATTACGTATTCTACCCTTTACTTTATTATTATCTATGCAACAGCTGTTTTAAAATCCAGCTATGACAGGATTCATCAACATCTCCGAAACACAAACCTTGAACTCCACGACAAGTCAAATGAAGTGCTGGCGCAAAATGAAGAATTGCATCAAGTAAAAGATAGCCTCAATGCCTTGAATGCAGATTTGGAAAGGATGGTGAATGAGCGAACACAAAAGATTCAAATCCAAAACGAGATATTGGTGAAATACAATTATTCAAATGCCCATCATTTAAGAGGGCCGGTGGCACGCCTCCTTGGGCTGGCTTCTTTGTATGAAATCGACTCGGGGTTGGAAGCTGATTTCATCATTAAGAAAATGGTGAATGAAGCAAAGGATATCGACAGCGTGGTGAAACAAATCAATGATTTGTTGGAATCTGACGAAAGGCAAACAGAATAGAAATCGATTTGTAACCTTAATGAAATTGATCAGTAGTCAGGTTGATTAAATGATATTTTAAGTCCAGTGTAAAACTAAATCTACATAAACTTCATCTGTCCTTTATTAAATCCAAATGAGTAGACATGCTGACCAACCTCCTGACCATCACATGGCGTAATCTAGTACGCAATAAATTTCATACTTTCATCAATATTGCAGGGCTTGCCATTGGTGTAAGTGCTTGTATCGTAATCTTTTTGATTGTTCAATTTGAACTTTCGTTCAATAAGGGATTTCAAAGATACGAATCTATTTATCGGGTTCATTCTTCTTTCTCTGGTGTTTTTTCGGGAATAAATCGTGGTGTTCCTACTGCTGTTGCCGATGCTATCAAAGAGCAATTTACCGGTGTGGAAAGTGTGGCGCCTTTCTTTGTTCTTTCCAGTAACGTAGCTATACCGAGTGAAAATGAATTGAAGGATATGGAGAGGCAAGCCGATGTAGTGGTGACCGATCCTGCTTTTTTTAATGTGTTTGCGGAATATGAATGGATTGTGGGATCACCCCAGGCGTTGGAGAAACCTTTTCAAACAGTACTTACAGAGAGCAAAGCAAAGACATACTTTGGTGTGAGTGATGCATCTGTTATTGGAAGAGAAGTGATTTATCGCGATTCACTTTCTACCACAGTAGCGGGCATTGTAAAGGATTTGACTTTTAATACGGATATTGAATTCCGGGATTTTATCAGCTACAGTACGCTCGAAAAAAGTTGGCTTAAGAATAATCTCCCTCTCAATGATTGGTCGAACGTAAACAGCAGTTCACAGCTTTTTATAAAACTGCAAAATGAAACCGGTATTGAAAAAATTGAAGGGCAGGTTCCCTTGCTGGAGAAGCTTTACAAAGAAAATAGTGATTGGGATGTTGAAAATAGTTTTACCCTTCAGCCGCTTGCGGACCTGCACTATAATTCGAATACGGGAATCTTCGACAACAGCAGTCGATCACCTGCCCACTTGCCTACGCTTAGTGCCTTGATTGTTGTGGCGATTATGTTGCTGGTTATTGGGTCCATTAATTTTATAAATCTGGAAACAGCACAATCAATTCGTAGGGCGAAGGAAGTAGGGGGTACGAAAAGTTTTGGGTAGCAGCCAGGCCAGGCTGGTCCTGCAGTTTCTTTCCCAGAGTTTTATGATTACACTGGTGGCCGTTTTACTTGCCCTTCCTATTGTTAAACTTGCGTTGAAGCATTTCGATGAGTTTGTCCCGAAAGGAGTGGAATTAAGCCTGATTGCGCTGGCACCCTTTATTTTTTTGTTGATCATTGTTGTGAGTCTTCTTGCAGGATTATATCCCGCGTTTGCGCTTTCATCGTATTCGCCTGCTGTAGCGTTCAAAAACCAGTCAGTTGGCGGAAGGAATTCTGGTTCTATGTTTCTCAGGAAATCACTCATTGTATTTCAGTTTACGTTCGCTCAAATATTGATTATTGCTACGCTTATTGTTGGGTGGCAAGTAAATTATTTACTTACTCGAAATCTTGGTTTTAAAAAAGATGCGATTGTATATTTTAATACCCCGTGGTATGCCAAACAGGAAAAGACACTGGTTTTGCGAAACGAATTGGAGAAGTTGGCAGGTGTTGCAAAGATCAGTTTAAGCGGTGGACCTCCTGCATCCAATGGGTGGAACTCATCTACTGTTACCTATAAAGGAAAAGAAGAAATAAAGGCAAATGCATTTCAGAAATTTGGGGATGTCAACTATACCGACATGTATGGGATTGAAATAATTGCTGGAAGAAATATTTTACCAAGCGATACAGCAAAAGAATTCCTGATCAACGAAACGTTGATGAAGCATTTAGGTTTCACTAATCCACAGGAGGTAATAGGGGAAGAGATCGAATTCAGTAAAAGTCATATACCGATTGTGGGCGTGGTTAAAGATTTCCATATCCAATCGTTGCACAAAGAAATTGAACCAGTGATCATGGCGAATGCTATGGAGAGTTTTACCTGTTTGAATATCCAACTTGCGGCAGATGATGGAGAAAAAGTAAAAGCAACGCTTGCAAGTATTGAGGAGGTTTGGAAAAAAATCTATCCGGATGATAAAATTAAAATCGAATTTTTGGATGAAACGATCAATAATTTTTACAAATCCGAACAGCGAACCACCAAGTTGGTGCGGACGGCCACAGGCTTGGCCATTTTTATATCATGTCTGGGTTTATTTGGATTGGCCTCCTATACTTCTACCCAACGCGCTAAGGAAATTGGAATTCGAAAA
>JBGTGG010000024.1:0-1842 GCA_041746855.1 Cyclobacteriaceae bacterium
AATTATGAAAACGCCATTAGTTACCCCGTCTGACTCCCGCGATCAGGACTTACTGGATTTAATTACTTTCTTTAATGAAACGTTAGGCTTTTGCCCAAATAGTGTTCTAACCATGCATCACAGGCCCCATCTTGCGAAAGCATTTATTAACCTTAACAAAGCGGCAATGGAAAATCATGGAAGAGTTACAAGTTCCTTTAAAAGACTGATTGGATTTATTTCAAGTTATACTGCCGGTTGTAAATACTGCCAGGCTCATACCATAAGAGCTGCCGAAAGATATGGTGCCGATACAGAAAAGATGAACCACATTTGGGATTTCCAAACACACCCGGCTTTTACGCCTGCCGAAAAAAGCGCACTCCACTTTGCAGTTGCTGCCTCCTCAATTCCAAATGCAGTGGATGACGCTATTGCGGATGAGCTGCGGAAATATTGGGATGAAGGTGAAATAGTGGAAATCCTGGGAGTAATCGGTTTGTTTGGATTTCTTAATCGATGGAATGACTCTATGGGAACCGAAATGGAACCGGGCGCTGTAGAATCGGGGGAGGTGTATTTGAAACGGAAAGGATGGGAAGAGGGTAAACACCGATATTGATTTATCTATTGGTGCAGAAACCACGAATCCGGGAAATTTTATACTTTTGCGACCCTTGATTTAATTGCCCGGATGGCGGAATTGGTAGACGCGCTGGTCTCAAACACCTGTGCCTTCACTGGCATGCCGGTTCGACTCCGGCTCCGGGTACAATTAAAAGTAAAAAGCTGTTGATATATTCAATGGCTTTTTGCTTTTATATCTACTTTCTCCTTAATCTGTTTAAGTAGTTGACCCTCCTGCAGTCAGGCTTTGCTATCTTTGCAACAGTTTAACTTTCTATGAAAAAGCCTTCATTCGACGATATTTACATGGAGCTGGCTCAAAAGCTGGCGGAAAAGTCACATTGTGTTAAAATAAAAGTAGGCGCTGTGCTTACACAAGATACCCGTATAATTTCGCTTGGATACAATGGCCCTCCGGCAGGGACCCACAATTGCGATGAAGAATGGCCCGTAGAAGGTTGTGCCCGCGATCGCAAAGGCGGGTGCTCTTTGGCTATTCATGCCGAAGCAAATGCCATACTTTATGCAGCAAAAAATAATTCCACCATTGAAGGTGCTACACTATACGTAACTCTTTCGCCATGCTTATCATGTGCAAGGATTATATTCACTACCGGAATTAAAAAAGTGATTTTCCTCCATTCATACGCTGAATACAAAGGAATAGAAAGTGATGAGGGTGTAGACTTTTTAAGAAGATTCAACGTTGAAGTATCGCAATATTTACCTGTGAGTATTTAGAAGAACGAACCAAAAAGATGTCAGAAGAATATAGAACAAAAAGAAAAGTTTATTTGCCAATCATATTTGCAATCATCTTATGCGTTGGATTGTTTTTAGGTAGCAGATTGAATGTTCCTTTCATTAGGGAACGCTCTATTTTTTCGGTTGGCACCGGACAATTTAATAAGTTTTCGGATGTGTTGAGTTATATCCATCAGGAGTATGTCGACACCATCGACCGCGAACAGTTAGTAAATGCTTCCATTGAAAAAATGTTGCAAACACTCGATCCGCATTCAGCATACATACCTGCCGAGGATCTTCGCTCTGCAAATGAACCATTAGAAGGAAACTTTGAAGGCATTGGGGTGGAGTTTCACATTCAGTCCGACACCATTATGGTGGTGAGTGCCATTTCGGGTGGACCATCCGAATCAGTTGGTATCCGTGCCGGTGATCGTATTGTGATGGTTGAGGATACACTGGTTGCAGGAATCGGAATTAACAAGATCG
>JBGTGG010000025.1:0-4609 GCA_041746855.1 Cyclobacteriaceae bacterium
GATATCGGCATTGCTAAGCATTTGGGAAAACTGTTCGCGCTTGGTGCGGATGGTGGCATGCTCTTCCGTTACCTGGCGCATTGCATTTTGCGCGCTTTCTATCTGCTGGCGCAGATCATTTTGGCGAAGCTTTTCAAGCTCACGCTGACGATCCAACAAAGTCTGTTTTACTTCTTCAACTTTGCTTTGAAGCGTCTTGATTTCTTTCTCAAGTTTCTCAAGGTTTTTCGCACGACCAATTTTCTTTCCTTCAAACAGTCCAACAGAACCACCGGAAATACTGAAGCGTTTGCGTGTTAGTTTGCCATTCTTGGTAATGAACGTATTGTTGTCGTTTGTTACATTTTTAATGTCACCTTCATAGATGTAGACGCCATCCAAAATATACGACATCAACTTCCTGTACTTCTGATCGAACTCTACAATTTCGGTAGCAGGAAATGCATTGTCGTAGATGCGGGTAGGCGTAGATTCAAATTTCTCGAAAGCATCAAGGATGAAGAAGTGTGCCTTTCCTTTTGATGCATCGCTAAGGATGTTGATGGCTTCATACGCTTCCGCTTCGTGCTCAACGATGTAATAGTTGAGGTAGGGCTCCAGGTAGTTTTCGATTGCTACTTTAAATTCTTCCGGACAGGTAATAATATCCGAAAGGAGTGGGGCATTCTTTCCTACTTTCTTTTTTAGAAATTTAATCGCTTCCGGAAAACCTTCTAAGTTATCAACCAAAGAGCGCGTCAGATTGTATTCATTTTGACGGGCATCCAGCTTACGACTCGCAGAATTCATTTCCTCGCGAATCATCTCAATCGTTTTTTCCAGATCGCTGGTGCGCTGTTGAATGTTCTCCTCCTGCTGTTTTAGACTTTCAAGTTTGTCGGCCTTTTCTTTGATAGAATGTTGCAGGTCTACGATTTTGTTTTCGAACTCTTCTAAGCTTGCACTTTGTTCATTTGAATCGGTGGCACTTCTTTCCAGTTCCTGCTTAAAAGAAGAAATTTGAATCTCACGGATTTCAATTGCTTTCTTTAATTGGAAACTTTCTTCCTGCTTTTCCCTTTGGAGACTGCGAAGTTGGTCTACCTCCGCTTGCAGTGAAGTGGTTTGATTTTTTTGCGCTTCGTATTCTGCTTTTAAAGAAGTGAGTTTTTCGTTTACAGACGCCAGGCTTTCTTCGGCTGTATTTTTTTCAGTCTCCAGACTTTGGATGCTAAACCGTGCACGCTCATTGCTTTTTTTGTCCTGGTCAATTTGTTCACGAAGATTCTCCACGCGATCATTCAGATATTTTAGCCTCTCATTCTTGATCTGTTTTTCACTTTCGTAATCGCGAATCTTGGCAACGAATTCGTTTATAGATTTCTGGCGGGAAGAAAGTGTTTTTTCTTTCTGTACTAAATCTGTTTTGTTTTTCTCGATCAGTGCTTCTTTCTCGGCAATCTCTTTCGTTAAAGATACTTTGCGCAAATTCTCATCGCTGATTTGTGTATTCAACGAATTGAATTTCTCTTTTTGCTTGTTGACAACAACCTTCGCGAGCACAATGCTCTTTTCTTTGTACTCTTCCTTAAGCTTGTAATAGTTTTCGGTTTGCTTGGCCTGTTTCTCCAGGCTCTTCATATTTTTCTCAATCTCGAATAAAAGATCCTCAACGCGCTCTAAATCCGCATCGGTGTCTTCCAGTTTTCGGAGCGTTTCTTTCTTGCGTTTTTTAAACTTGGAAATCCCTGCAGCTTCTTCAAACAACCCTCTACGACTATTGTCTTTATCGTTCAGTAGGTCATCCACCATCCCCAACTCAATAATTGCATAGGTATTGGATGCAATTCCTGTATCCAAAAAGAGGTTGGTAATATCTTTTAAGCGACAGGTAACGCCATTCAACAGGTACTCACTTTCACCCGAACGGTAAAGCCTTCTTGTAATCGTGATCTGTGAATATTCTGTAGGAAGTATATTTTTCGTGTTGTTGATGGTCAGTGAAACCTCCGCCATTTGTTGTGGAGAGCGCTGGCTGGAGCCGTTGAAAATAACATTCTCCATTTTCTCGGAGCGAAGGGCGCTTGTTTTTTGCTCCCCCAATACCCACCGCATGGCATCCACCACATTTGATTTGCCGCAGCCATTCGGGCCCACGATTCCTGTAATGCCTTCATCAAAATTGATAACGACCTTATCGGCAAAACTTTTAAATCCCTTAATCTCAAGCTTGGAGAGTTGCATTCGTGTATAGTAGTTGTAGTATGTAAAAAGTTAGATTCTAAACGCTAAAGCTATATTTTGAGGACTTCAATTGTCCAAAATATCAAACCTATCAGTGAAAAGAAGGTGGCAAAGATAACCTTCTCTACCACTCAATTCAAAAAATAAAACAGGAAGGTTTGCACAATGAATCAACAATGAAAGTGGATAGCTTATTGCCCTGAATTTGCTTGAAATCGGGATTTATTGCTACATTTGAATGCAATGGACGAAAATAAAATTTGGTACTACCTGGTCTTAGGGATCATCTATTTTGTTTTTAATAGGTTTTTTAAAAAGGCAAAGGAAAATCCTGACACCAATCCGCAGCGACCTTCCTCCGAAACCAGGACTGAGCCAACAGAGAAGCCCCTCTCTTTTGAAGAATTGCTGCGGGAGATAACAGAAGGGAAGAAGCAGGCTAGCCAGCCCAAACCTAAACCTAAACCTGTCCCCACTACCCAATACGTAGACTATGATGACGATATTGACGAGGAAGAGCAGGATTTAGAGGACGTCAACTACGATTACAAGAATCAGGACAAGATTTACGAAACCTACGAAAAGGCCAAAAAAGAGGCTTTTGATCGCCCTAGCTTAGAAGAATCCATGAAATTGGAACCGATGGGTTCTTTCGGAAGATTCAAAGAGTTTGAAGATAACGAAAAAAATACCGTTCTTTCTGAATATTCTGAGGCCTTTAATGACCCTGAGGGAGTGAAGAAGGCATTTGTGCTGAGTGAAATTTTTAACAGAAAGTACACCTAAGTACTTAATTTTTTAAACTGACCATACCCGGACGGGGCAAGTCACGAGCAAATTGAACACGATATTTTTTGATAATGGATTGTGATCGGGATATTTAGTTTTTGGCCTTGGTTACAATAATTTTTTAGATGTTATTTATGTTTGTGTTATTTTTTAGATCATTCCTTAACATGACAAGATTTAATTTCCTGTTAATCATATTTTTATTGAGCGGTGTTTACGCGTCAGCTCAAAATTGTGATATTGAGACTACTAATGAGGTAGTTAATACTATTAGTGGTAAGAGTACAGGTAGTATAACGGTCACTATATCAAATGACTCAAAAGATATAAAGCTGTTCCTTCTTAACCAAGGTGATGAGAGCGCTAAAGAGGAAATCAAAACCCGAAAAATTGAAAAGTTGAAAGCTGGTCGGTATGAATTTATTATAATCGATACCAAAAAAGACCGGTGTTACAAATACCTTTCAATTGAAGTAGGCGATACGCAATAAAATTTCAAATGAATAGCATGTTGAAAAACTACTTTTTAGCTTTCGTTTTAGTCTTTTCAGGAGTAAGCGCTACCTATGCCCAGCTGACTGCTACAATTACTAATCAAAAGGAAGCTTGCCAGGGACTCTTTAATGGTTCTTTTGATGTAACAGTTGATTTACCGGGCACAACCGGCCCGTATTCTGTATTCGTATTTGGACTAAGCTTTGGTGAAGTAAGAAATGCAAGCACACCAAATGCTGGTACCCCCATGGCTATCACAGGATTACGCCCGGATAACTATCTTGTAAGCGTATCGGATACGGATGCAGGGACTTTAAACTTTACGACATTTGTCAACATTGTAAATATTGCTACTCCTTTAGGGGTAAGTCTGGATTTAGCCGTAAACAATGCTGACTGCGCAATTCCTAATGGTTCAATTGACATTACTGCGAGTGGAGGGTCTGGATCCTACACCTATGAATGGAGCGGACCTAATGCATTCACATCCTCGAACGAAGATCTTTCAGGTCTTGCTGGTGGAAGCTATTCCCTTTTGGTTCGGGATGCAAATTCAAATTGTACAGTTTCACTGCCAGTTGTTTCATTAACTGATCCAGCTCCAGCAGTACAGACAGTTAGTCCAACTGGTTCTCAAAATATTTGTAGTGGTGAAGATGCAACTATTAGCCTACTTGCTACCGAGGCTGCCCCTGTTCAATATCAAGTTCTGATTAATGGCACACCTTATGGTACTCCTGTTACTAATCCCCTTGCCCCCGGACCTTTAACATTATCAGTACCAGCAGCTGATTTTGTAAATGGCAACGTATTGTCTGTAAGGGCATTAGAAGGTGCATGTACGCCTGCCATAATGCTTGGCTCTGTAACAATTAATATACTTCCCCTGCCAACCGCCTCTACCAGTGGGGGAGGAACGGTTTGTACGGGCGATGTCTTGCCGGATGTTACGTTTACGTTCACAGGCACAGCGCCATTTGATTTTACCTATAGCGATGGTATCAATCCCCCGGTCGATGTTACCGGGCATGCAACTACTACTTTTACGATTCCGAATGCTCCAGCAGGAAGTTATAGTGTTACAGCGTTAACAGATGCGAAC